>NZ_JAAHIE010000646.1:0-3698 GCF_010671945.1 Moorena sp. SIO4E2 | reverse complement strand
TGATTTCCCGAGGGGATCGTCGCTTATCCCAACTCTTAGAACTAACCAGGCATTATGGGGATTCCTTAGGCAGTTTCCGCCGTGCCTTTAAACAATTGCGAGGACAGTTACCTGAACTAGACTTCTACGTCTATACCGACTGGTCAACAGAGCAAGTCTTGCCTTGGAGTCATCTGCTTGGGCCACTTCCCCAGGCCACCTTGCTCAAGCACTTAGGTGCTGCTACAGCCCTGGGGATAGGGCATGGGGAATAGGGCGTGTGGGAAGTGTGGGAAGTGTGGGAAGTGTGGGGCGGGGGCGCGGGAAGTGTGGGGCGTGTGGGGGGAGGGGGAGAGAGCGCGGGAGGTGTATGAAGTGCTCCCGCAAACCATTGCACACAGCCCCTCCCCATTCTCGACAGCATCAAGATAATAAGCTGATGTCCATTTAAATTGGTTATTACCTATTCCCTATTCCCTGTTCCCTATTCCCTGTTCCCTTTGATTAATTTAGGTATCCCAATCTAAATGCTGAACA
Organism: Moorena sp. SIO4E2; assembly: GCF_010671945.1. Lineage (NCBI taxonomy): Bacteria > Bacillati > Cyanobacteriota > Cyanophyceae > Coleofasciculales > Coleofasciculaceae > Moorena > Moorena sp. SIO4E2. Next base: position 3,182 of record NZ_JAAHIE010000646.1, on the reverse strand, counting down.
GCTTACTAATGCTGCTAGGTCTAAGGTTTTTTAATCAATCTTGTCCCAACTCCTGGAAAATTCCATTCCAGCTGCATGTGCAACACAGTGCCAGGAGGACGACCAGCCACCAGTGGTACAGGAACAGCACCATATAAAATATGATCCGAGTGCAGGTGAGTGATGATTGATAATAGCCTGTTACCATCAATCCCTTTCTTAGCAGCCTCAGGAGGACAGAAATTCAATTGTCTGCTAAAAACCGCATTTCCTCGACTATTGGTGACGTAAGCATTTGGTACTCCACCAAATGGTTGCGGGAATATATTGCCATCGGCAGTATACCACATCGCCCAGACCGTGTACACCCGATTCGGGATCAGATTGTTTAGCCGGACTCTGACCCTGTTGTTTCCCCTAGAATCGCAATTAATTTGCATTTGTCCAGAAGCCTTAAACCAATCCGCTACAGTAATCGGATTTGGAGATTCCGGATTAGACTGAGAGCGAGAAACTACCGGAGCATCTAATTGAAATGGCAGTGGAGTTCGTACGGAGAGATCTCCTGAAACCCAGGTATCGATTTGACGCAGAGGTACGTTGACAGCCCCAGGGTCAGTGGTTTCAAGGTCAAAAACTGGGAAAATTGTTTCCAAGAAAGGATCCACGATTGATGCCAAAACAGCATCCTTTCGTGTCGAAGCAGTCAGAGGCAGAGGCTCCTTACCATTGGGGTTGTAGATACCCATTGTTGTTGCTCCTGCCAAGTTCAGGGGAGCAGACAAGAAGTCCCACCGATATCTTGGTTTTCCAAAAAGCCGATTCCAGCCTGTTACCACCTCTGCCTCGATAGTAACGTTAGTGTTTCTCCTCCTCTGTGCTTCAGCTGGGTTAACCTGTGATAAAAAGGCAAAAAGGCTCAAAAAAAACAGAATTCCAAACTTTTTCATCACGGATTTCTTCTCCTAATTAAAAGACCTGTTGCAAACGTCAACTTTTGCCAGGTTGCTGTAGTTGCTATCCTAGTTATCAGCTTGTTTTTCAAAAGTTATGCAAAACCAGCGCTAAAAAATTAAAAATTTGCTCAGCAACCAACAAGCTGCCTTGAGGCGTTGCGTCAGTCTTTTCATGAATAGGAGTAGAGTGGGCATCCTGCCCGCCCCAAAAGATCAAGGGACAGGCAAGATGCCTATTCCACCTCACTCTTAAAATCATTCCATTATTAAGCAACGCCCGAAAAACAACATAGATCAAGGCAAAGACTTCAACCTAAAGTACTGATCTGAACCAGAGCACCAACGCCACACCCGCAGTCGCATCCAGCCGCTTGGGCACGCCCCCACTGGGATAGCATTGAATTTGAATGGGGTAGAGTAATCCGTGCGCTGCGAGACGGTGCCGATGGTGCAATCAAGAACTCATTCCCTGGTGCCACTACAATGGCATCGTCCGGGATATCTTCCGTGACCTCCACCGGTCCAAACACCAGCACCCTAGCACCAATCTTCACCCCCTTACGCACTGTCGGTCCAAACAACACAGTGCCGTTGCCAATGGTAACGTCATCCTCGATTTCCAGTGGACCATGGAGAACTACCCGATCACCGATAACGCATCTAGCTCCTACTCGGCAAGAGGTGAACGTTAGCTGATGAAGGCTTGAGTTTTTACCAATAGTGGTGCCTTTACCAACTGACACAGTGGGAGCCACATCACCGAGAATATAGCTCCCCTTACCAACCACTACTCCTGATGCCAACTGGCACCCTCCCAGGACAATAGCATCTTTATCGATCAGTTCGGGGGACTTTACCACAGGGACAACGAACCTTGCACCAGCTTCAGGACTGTTTGAGGGCGGTGCATTCAAGCCCACTCCCCCAGCATCGTCCGCTGGCGTGCTTGGAGTTGGTACTGGTGTTAGAGGTTCAAAGCGCTCAAAACCCAAGTCTCCCAGAGTCGCTTGACGTGCTGGGATGACTCCGGTCCCACGTCTATAAATACTTGGTGGAGCAACCGATAGCTTTCCAAAGGCTTGATCTAAATTAGGAAAGTCCTCCCCAGGATTGCGAGGATTGCCAGCAACATCAGAAAATGGGATGGTGCGTGCAGCGGCACGATAAAGTAAGTTGAATCCTCGGGCTAGTACTAAGTTTTCTTCATCGACATCAGCAAAGAATAGTGAAAATGGAGCAGGTACCGGAATGATATTGGGTTTAACATCAAGTTGGCTATAGATCCGTGCTCCAAACAACACTAGACTTGCTGGCGGAATCTTGATGGGTCGTCTCGGATTCTCTCCCAGAATCTGTGCTGCCAAACCAGTAAAGCTCGCGTCACCAATGTCGGCATTTTGAACGATCGCATTGATGCCCGTACCACAGGCTTGTCCGATCCGAACCCTTCCGACGAAGGTGACTCCATGGGCGGTGAAGGTTCCATCCCCCAATTCTAGGTTACCTCGACCCAAGGAGCGACCACGGAAGTTGAGCAATCGGGTATTGTCTTGCAAGTTAACAGCGTTACCAATTTTGGCAGAGGCACCCTTGAGGGTAACAAAAGCATCAATCAGGCTAGCGGCTCCCATCTTAAAGTTCCTAGTACCCACGACTGCACTGGGATGGATGAAACTGGTAAAGCCCACTGGTCCTACTGAGGATTTAGCCTGCTGTGCAGCAACTCCTTTCATCCCGCCTGGAATTACTGAGCCCACCGTGGCTGCTGTCGCACCTCCAAGTGCAGCTATCAGTAAATCCCGTCGCGAACAACTGAATCTAGTTAAATTATTGGTCATGCTACCCATGTATTAGGTTAAATGCCTGTCTTTTCAAAACTCGGGGGATGGTTGAATATAGAACACCTTTGTTCTGATCTGTTCTCATTCATGGTCACGGGTCAACTTGAATCGGTTTGACTGACGTCATTCTCAAACCGAAATCATGGTGCCCACTATGCATCCTGATCCGAATTATTGCCTGAGCTACTGACTTTTGGCGGAACTGATGTATGAGACCGGATTAATGTTAACCACACCACCAACCGCCCTTGGTCTCAGCTATGTATTAACTTTTAGCACACTTTATAAAGACACCGGTTAACGAGTTAAAATAACTTAACGTTAATCATTTTTAACAGAAAAGGTACCCTCAAGGGTACTGTCAAGCCAGGGGATGATCTGATCATTGCTACAATAGCAAAGGGAA
>NZ_JAAHIE010000645.1:0-3704 GCF_010671945.1 Moorena sp. SIO4E2 | reverse complement strand
TGGGAATGTATCCCAACATCGAGCAGTCTCCTGTTGATCAGCTAGCTATGGCCAGGTTGCCGGAAAATGCGATCGCTTATGACTTGATTTATACTCCTAATCCCACTCAGTTTTTACGACAAGCCAAAGAACGGGGAGCGATCGCAATTGATGGATTGGAAATGCTGGTGCAACAGGGAGCAGCAGCTTTCAAAATTTGGTTAGGACAAACTCCGCCAGTGGATATTATGCGTCACGCTCTCCAGGAAAAATTGGGATTGTTGAAAACTTAGCTAAAATTGATGGCGTTGCTGAATCTTGGAATGAATATGAGTGGGGTGGGCATCCTGCCCGCCCGAAAATATCAGGAACAGGCAAGATGCCCATTCTACAGGTGCGACCCAAGGCCGCGAGCAATCCCTCGCGGCCTTGGAGGCGCGCACCTACTATTAAAATCATTCCATTATTAAGCAACGCCCTATCATCTAATACCTAACACCTAAGACCTGTGCAAGGGCGAAAAGCGAGCTACTGACTATCCTTAGTATGGACCTAGAATCCAGTTACCAGGAGCTTCTGGGTCGTCACTGTAAAAGAAATCATGGACATGCTGTAAAACCTCTTCTTTACTGAGATGTCCATCGCCATTTAAATCAAGCTTTGAAAAAATTTCGTCAGTCAAGTTTCCATCTGAGAAGTGAGAGAGGAAGCCCTGTTTGTACTCTTGACGAGAAATCTCTCCATTGCCATCAACATCCAATCGCTCAAAAATCAAATTGGTTAGCTTGGCGATCACATCTTCTTCATAGGATCGTTCGTAGGACTGTGAGGTTTTAATTCCAGATTGGCGCTCTAACCACAAAGGCCGATATTGCTCCTTGAAACTAAGTTGTTTGGCTTTATGTTCCAGAAATTCTTCTAGAGTCACTTCGCCATCATCATTAATGTCCACTTCTTTTTGCAAGTTCTTCCATAAAGTTTTGAACTGAGAACAAATGATGTTATATTCCAAAGAACCCGGTTGATAACCTTGAACTTTTGCCTGAGACTGAGCCATCTTTTCATAGTCAGCTTCAGTGATGACTCCACTACCATCAACATCGTATAAATCGAATAGTTTCTTCAGTTTTCTCTTCTGCAATTCGGTTAGCACCATAGCTTTATCCTGTTGTCAAAAACCCTAACTTAATCACTAATGGCAGCGATGAAAGGAAAGACTTTGTAGTGCATTGCACAGATGCCTTCCTCAGTTGTCATATAAGTCCCCATCGGGGTTTTTGGGCTACACCCTGCACCAAATATCTTGCACTGACACGGTTGAAATACTCCCGTTAGGATAGTCATGCACTGAGCAAACTGGACATCAGCGAGTTTTAATTTGGGTAGGTTAAATTTTACTTCAGCATCAAATTGAACGTAATCAGACCGCAGTCTTAATCCTGAAAAATCAACCGAACCCATGCCACGCCACTCATAGAATTCACGGGGTTCAAATACCTCGCAAATGGTTTGTAGAGCTTCTGAATCGCCTTCTGCTGGTACTTGTGCCTGGTCTTGTAATTCTGCATGACCATCCACCAATTGCTGTAGCAGGGTTTGGGTGGCTTTCAATATAGCCTGGTGACTAGAATCAGCAATGATGATCGGTTTGCGGTAAGACTCAACAAAAAAGCGATAAGGTTCAAGACCAATTACCGAAGCAACTTCAGATGCACAGATCAACCCGTCAATGTGTATCGATGGGGAGTCCAGAATGGCTTTGATAGCCGGAATTAGGGTCATGTGGTTGCAATAAACGCTGAAGTTGCTAATCCCTTCAGCAGCAGCTTGCCCAACTGTTTGCGCTGTACTTAGTACGCTATCTTCGTAGCCTACTGCAAAGAAAACAACCTGTTTGCTAGGATTTTCTTGGGCAATTTTCAGGGCATCTTGGGGTGAGTTGATAGTACGGATATCAGCTCCTGTCCCTCGAATTTCTGAGAGATTTTGTTGAGAACCCCGAATAGTCATCACCTCAGAGAAGGTTGTCAAGATAACATCAGGTTTTTGAGCGATCGCCAGTGCATGATTAACGCGATCAATGGGCAGTGACCATGCCGCCTTACCGTAACCTTGGACAAATTCCAGATGTTCGAGAGCAATGCCATTGAGGTTATGGCTTGCAATGGCAAGGGTTTGCTCACCAGAGACTGCCATCAGTTTAACGGGGCGTCTCAGCTTCGGTGTCAATGAACTGCTAAGACCTGTGATATCTTGCAATATTGTTTGAGTTGGCTTTGATTGGAAAGATTCAACAAGTTCAGTCATAATTTTTTTCACTCCTTATTCAGGACGAATGAATGCCCTACCCTGCCAGAATCGTGTGGACTAAATCCCATAGAATGTGATACGTCGGCAGATGGCTTTCCTGAACCCTGTGAATGCTGGTGTTTTCGACGATCAGGCAGTAATCGACATCTGGGCTTGTTGCCATTTTGCCGCCCTTGCCCCCTACCAGAGCGATTGTAACCATGCCCATTTTTTTGGCTTGGGCAAAACCCCCCAGCACATTTTTAGAATTACCACTGGTAGAAAGGCCAATGATTGCATCACCTTCTCGTCCGTTAGCTAGCAACTGGCGTGCGAAAACTTGGTCAAAACCGAAGTCGTTACTAATTGCAGTAATTGCAGTAGAATCCAGTGACAGATTGATCGCCTCAAGAGAGGGTTTTCCTACACCAATGGGATGGATAAACTCAATGGCAATATGGGCTGCGTCACAGCTAGAGCCACCATTGCCCATGGCTAGAAGCCGTCCGCCATTTCGATACACTTGAGCCAAGGCACGAGCGGCTGCGACAAGGGTAGCACCATAACGCTCAAAATACTTTTTCTGAACTTCTCGGCTTTCAGCCGCTTTTTGAAGCACTGACTCTAATAACGATTGGTCTAGTACATCACTGCTACGTGTTTTGCCCTCTAAAAAAGGGTAAAGGTTATACAAAGGTTGAGCTACAGTCATGGTTTTGACCTTGATATTTTTTGTGGTCAAAAAATATCATAGCACTCGAACTAAAGATTAATAGATATTTCTGCTCCGAAGTCCCAGGGTAAGCGCAAGAATCAATCAGGAGGCTGAGGGGGTGACATGATCCCTTAAAAGCTTACTATATAAAGCTTTGAGGCCAATTATCTCAGGAAAGATCAACTCCCAAATTGACCCTACGCATGATTTTCTGAAAGCTCAAACCCTTATAACATAGTCCAAGGTCAGCCCCAAACAGCATGTATCTTTTTATAACTAATGGGCTGAACTTATTACCCAGTAAGGATTTTAGCTTGCATGTCACCCCCCCAGATCAGGAGGTCTTATTCTAAACACTATTGAGATTAACTTTTAATAGTGCTGAGTTATCTTGGCTTAATATCCTGATAATCCTTGCCCGATCTCACATTTTGGATCAATTTTTATGGTGCTTACCCTGGCTTATTTACCAAGGATATCTACCCTGTTGCTATGGTAAATTAGTATCAAATAAGATGCACCCACTTCCATTAACCCAAAACGAAATTACTCATAGCAATTGAGAATAGTTTAATTTAAATCTCGGCAAGAAAAATAGTGATACCAAGGCTTGGGTGGGCTAGTGGTATCGGTAGGGAAAGAGGTGAGAATGATCTTACCATCCGGACCAATCATCCAGCCTTGAGCTTCCACAATCCGTTTTGGCTTAGAATTCTGTGGA
>NZ_JAAHIE010000644.1:0-3712 GCF_010671945.1 Moorena sp. SIO4E2 | reverse complement strand
CTATTTTTAAGGCTTTTTGAAGTATTGTTTTTTGCTCTTGTGTCAGATAATTTTTTGCTGGCATATTTCCTATTATTGGGTTATTTATTAATTTTTATTATACCAATTTAAATGCCGAACAGCTTACTGGTTTTATTTAAAAGCTCAAAGCTCAAAACTGAGAGCTGAACGCGTAGCGCTTAAGCTGATAGCTGACGGCTGATAGCTGAATGCTTACGGGCGACTTTCAAACAAAATAGGTAACGGCAGTGCTTCAGCATAGCTATACCCGCTCTGTCCGTCCGTAGAGGGTTGTTATATTATCGGAGGGTTGCTATATTATCGGGATATCTAGTTTAACAAATCAGTTTACCCTAGGAGACAAGCATGGCTGATCTAACCGGCATCGGATATGTTGGATGTATCTACAGACTGTACGAATACTATGCTCGCGGTAACTCTGTCGATACCGGCAAGCGACTGTTTTCTTTGCCCGACTCAGATACAGAAATCACGATCAACAGTGTAGAATATTCTTACCCCAAGGAGGCCATAGGCACTCCTGTCATGTATCATGAAGGCGCTAAGGATGAAGGTATCACCATTCACGAAAGTACTAAAGATATATACACCGAGATGTCAGCTTCTGGCAGCTTGTCCGCTTACTCTGGTCTGTTTAGCGCCGAAGTTTCGGCTAAATACTCAGAGTCACACAGCAGTAGCAGCTACTTCTATCATGTTGAAAAATGGGGCTATAAAAAGTCCTACAAGGTGACCCTGGATCTCAACTATGCCCTGAATAATCTTGATCCGGACTTCAAGGATGACCTCTACAACATGGACGCCGGGGACTTAGTGGCAAAATACGGCACTCACTTTCTCTACGAAGCTGAGTTCGGCGGTCGCTGGTCTTATACTCAAAGCGTCTCAAAATTCATTTATAGCAGCTCCGAGAAAGCCGAAGCGGCAGTAGAGGCAAACTATGGCAACTACTCGGGAAAAATTGAAAATTCTTACGAGACGGACGAGTCGGAAACGAGCGAGCAATCTAATGGCCAGTTTTGGTGCATCGGTGGCGATGCCACAACTTTGACGGATGGCTTTGATACTTGGGTTGCATCGGTTCCTGGTAATGACGTCCTCATGGGCTTTACCTCTGACTCCGTGAAGCAAATTTCGGAGTTAGTGGAGGGTAATGACGCTCGCAAAGACGAAATCGAACAAGCCATCAAAAAGGCTCTTGAGGAATATACGAACTCTTATACTACTACTGAGCTCACTACCAGCTCTGACACGGATGAGTTTATCGATGACAACAGAGATGATATTGAGGTAGACTCAGGAAGCAAGGAGGGCTCCGTAGTAGTTGGCTTTGGAGCTCTGATTGAGGACAAGCAGTTCACTCGTATTGCCGTGTGCTACCTTGATCTGTCTACAGGCGAACGTGATTGGGAGGCGTTTGAGGGCACTGGGGGTGATCCTGTGACCTATAACAAGACCGATTACGAAATCCTAGGGACAGTCCCAGATGGCTATGTAGTGACAGGCATTGGGTTAACGGTAATCCTCTTACCGTTAAGCGACGAAGAAGTTTTCCACGGAATGGTGCTTCACTGCCAACAACTCACCCTTGCTAGCTCCAGGAACAACTATCTCGACACTACCCTAAAGTCATATGCTTTTCAGGGTACAGAGGAAAAAAATTCTCCTGAGAGTAGCTACGACATTGAGTTTAATCCCGATGATAATAATAATATGGTGATTACGGGCATTGGCGTGGGGTACCGTGGCAAAAAGGGCAAGGTCAATTCCCTCAAACTCTATCGCACTACTATAGTGGAAAAAGAAGTTGAAGAAGAAACTGAGGGGTAGACATGAGCCCTGAAAAGCTTACTATATAAGGCTTTGATGCCAGTTCTCTTAGCAAAGATCAGGGTGCATCTCACTTTTGCAATTAGACAAAAATTCTAATAAAATTCCGACACTGCCTACACTACCTACTCTGCCTAAAATTCCCACACTTCCGAAACTTACGGCACTTCTCTTCTTTTTTACAAAGATGAGATGCACCCAAATATCAACTGGCCAATTGACCCTACGAATGATGTTCTAGAAGCTCAAACCCTTATAACTACGTCCAAGGTCAGGTTAGGGAGAGATGTCATAAAAACTTTGGGCGTTGCTGATTTTGGTATGGTTTCGCCCCCCTAACCCCCCAAGCGAGGGATTGCTCGCTTGGGGGGAACAAAACTATGAAAGTCCCTTCCGGTGCGCTTTCCAATGGGCGAGTAAATCGCCCTTGGGTCGCACCGCAAAGTTGGGGGATTTAGGGGGCTTTAGCAAAACCGGATGATCGCGCATTCATTCCTTTATTCAGCAACGCCAAACTTTGTCCCATTAAATAGTTGACTATCACATCAATCCTAAGCTCTAATGTTATTATCCACAGTGCAGGGAATTCTACTACTTTTCACAGTAGGATTGAACCTGCACATTTTATCTTTATATCTAAAATTACAGCAGCAAGTGCATCTGTTGTCTGAGCGACTCCGCTTGCAGCAGCAGTTAAAGGATCAGGCATTTACTGAAATTCACAACAATTCTCTGCAACAGTTGGCATTCGTGATCAGAGAATTGCAGATTCGTGAGATGTCTCAACAGGAATTAATCGAGTATCTGCGTGAGGTGTATCAGGATATCCAGACTAGTGTTGAAAATCTCAAGGAATAGAATAAATTTGTCTGAGTTGTTATCTAATTTTAGTTAATAATTTTGAATTCTAAACTATAGATAATCTGATGTGCCTTTAAATTGGTTCTTCTCCATTATCTATCCCCAATTCTAAATTCTAAATTATAACTTCTAACTTCTAACTTCTAACTTCTAACTTCTAACTTCTAACTTCCCAACAGCCCCATCGATCAATTCCTCAATACCATTAACCGGAATAATCGGAGTCTTGAGCTGATCAGCAACTTCTGCCACAGTCATATCATCCAGAAACCGGGTATCACCATGCTTAAGCATCAACCCAGGTAACAGAATCATTTCTCCTAAATCTTTCCCTGTTAATCCCTTCAGTAAATCCTGTCCAGTCAGCAACCCAGTAACCGTTATCTCCTGACCCCAGTAATCACTAGATAACGCCACCATGTTAATCTGCAATCCTGCCACAGCATTGAACCGCTCTACCACAGGTTCAAAAGCTTTTTCCACCGCATTACCCACCACCCAAGTCCCCTGCCGGGGGATTTCTAGACCCTTAGGCAACCGTTGAGTAGCAGCAGTTTGGAATTGTTTGAGGAACAGACGAATCGAACCGACACCATTCCCAATTTGAGGGTAGTCTCCGTAATCCGATTCTGGAGGTAACTCTTCTCTAGCAATCAAAAACCACTCATCGGCCAACCAAGCAAAGGTAGACCCCAACTGGTGCTTAAATTTCTCCTGAAGCCTTTGAACCTGAGCAATTACTTCCCTAGCTTTCTCCCCAGTAACACTAATTAGTTCATCCTCCTGGGGTCGAAACCGAGTCAATCCCACCGGTACTACTGCCGTTGAAGCCACTGCAGGCAGATCACCGGTATAGAATTGCGCTAACTCTACCAGAGTACGTTCTAAGTGAATGCCATCATTAATCCCAGGACACACCACTACCTGGGCATGAATTTGCAGCCGTCGCTCCTGAAACCACCTTAACTGCTCTAAAATTTGCCCAGCCCGAGGATTTTTC
>NZ_JAAHIE010000643.1:0-3713 GCF_010671945.1 Moorena sp. SIO4E2 | reverse complement strand
TGCTGGGTCTATGCAGCTTGATACCATTGGGGTTGAACGAAGCCCCTTCTGCCGAGTCGATTCAGACTGCTGGGATGTCAAGCTTAAGTTCTTTGACCCAGAAAACGATAGACGAGCCAAAAAAATCCTGCGATATACAATTGATGTTAGTGATATTATGCCGGTGACCATGGGTCAACCCAGAATTTGGGATGCGCTCTAGTCAGATATTTTTTTTAAAAAAGGAGAAACGGCCATGAAATGTCCTAAGCAAGCTGTACCTGTTCAACGTCCTTCCACCTCAGCAGCAATATCTAACCAGAAAGGGGTTAAACCTAGCACTACTGCCTTTGAGGACATACTGAGAGGGACATCAGGTGCATCAGGCTTGGAAGTAACCCTCAAATTCTGAGTCCAAATTGATTGGATTTGATGAGGGAAACTGGTCTGTGCTAGGTAGTTACAGACCCATCAACAACCATTAACAAAGGTAAACATCCATGACGCGATCAAGTTATGAAACTACCGAAGCAATCTGTACCCGTTAAAAGACCAGACCTGATTGACCCTTCCACAACCGTAGACCTGCAAATATTAATAGAGGCAAATGCAGTGGATGAGTTGCGCAACCTTAAATTTTATTTACTTCATGGTGCCAACTATAACAATCCCATGAGATTCTTGATGCCAGCCAACTTCTGTGGCTGTCAGATATTCTCTGGACAGTCAAGAGCAAGATGCTCAGCTACCTATGGTGGGCTTTAGAGTTGAAGTATTGCTTAGCTTAGAAGTTGAGCGCCTCGCAGCCAAACCCCTAAAAATAGGGATAATAATGTATTTAACCGTATAAATCAGACATGGACAATTTACTAGCGCTATGGTATAATTAAAATAGGACACAGAGTTTTGCGACCATGCCAAAAAAAGTAGGAGCAACCAGGAAGATATCGACTCAAATCGTCCCTGTAGTGGGGATAGCAAAGTCGGTTGAGCTTGAGTTACTGTCTACTATGAAAAAACTTGGTGTGGTTCGCTCTGAGTCTTACAACAAATTGGGAAGCATTAGCTACTGGGGACTCGACTGGAAAAAAGCATACCCAGAAGTCAGGAGTTTTAGAAGTCCCGAATCCCTGGGATTGCCCTCTAAATTGATGGAATGGACGGTCAGTGATGTAGCCAAGGCCATTACAGCGAGCCAAGCTGCTTGCACTGAAGCGGTAATTAAAAAGGTTTACAAAAGGTTCCCTGGGAAAGATAACCAAAAGAAGCGGAAAGAGCTTTGCAAACAACTTAAGACCGTAGCTTTCCTCGATAACTCCCTCTTACACAGATTTGTCAGAAAGGAATTTCAGCGGGGACATTCTTGGGGTAAAAACCAGATAGTCTATCAACAAGGAGGGTACAAATGCAAAAGACTTTCCCGTAATACTTACCAGTTAGAAATAGCTGGATTAAAAAGAGGGAAGAGGAACAGGATAGTTGTTAGGTCTAACCGAAAAATAAAAGGACAAATAAGGTTAATCCACAACCAACTCCTGCAAAGATTTGAAATTCACTTCTTGGTAGACTATGGAACCGTAGAGATTTCATCTGAACGTCGGAGTATAGGAGTAGACAAGGGTTACACTGAGGCTTTCTATGACTCAGAGGGTCAAGCTCACGGAAAAGAACTAGGAAAAGTAGCCACCAAAAAGTCTGAGCGCATATGTGCAAAGAACCGGAACAGGGGTAAGCTTTGGGCACTTCATAGAAAACTAGAAAAAATAGACCCGGCCAAGTCGGCTCGAATACTCGAAAATAATCTGACCAGAAAAACAGAAAATCGCCGTTACAGAAAAAATCAATCAGAACTGACGGCGATAATAGGAGCAGCCTCTAAGTCTCTTTTTAATGGGGAATCTTTAAAGGTGTTTGCTGAAGATTTAACACAGCCGATCCGAAATAAGCGCCAGTCTAAGGCCGTGTCCCGCAAACTCAATAGTTGGATGAAAGGAGTTATGCGAGATTCTTTGCAGAAATGGGCTGATTGGACTGGCTCGCTTGTCACAGAAGTTCAGCCTAGTTACACGTCGCAAATTGACTCCAGAAATGGAACCCTGTTGGGGAAAAGGACTGGGGACAATTTTACCGGATTTGATGGGGTCGTGTTACAGGCTGACTGCAATGCTGCTAAGAACATCCTTGCCAGAGGTACAGACAAGGAGATTTCTCGGTACATGAACAAGACCGAGGTTCAGGCCGTATTGTTGCGTCGTACCGCGCGTTTTTTGAAAGGGATGGGACTTAGTCTGCTTGATGCAGTCGAGCTTGGATGGATTGACTCTAAGCATACCAAAACTAAGGCTTTCAAGGAACTCCTCAACGGGATTTGAGGAACGCCTAGAAAAGATGAGTGGAAGACTTACTCCAATGGTTCATGACCACTCCTCACTCAGGCAACAAGAAAATGCACCTTGACCGTTTGATATTGGTTTGTCCCAATTAATACCGGTTTAAGAGTATCCCGATTTGATGGTGTTGGCTCGACTAACTAACTCCAGGATTCAACTTAGTAATAAAAGCCATGAATATTCACCAGGCCATTTATCGAACAATAGCCAAAAAAAAAAGCAAACCTCCGAGTACCTCAGAAGCTGAGCCGACGGTTCAACTGACTGAAATTGTTGACAAATTATTGGCAAAGCTACAGAAACAAAGCAACCTGCAACATTTTTCCTGGGTTGTTCAAAACGACCCTAATCTGCAAGCAGAACTGAACAAGATAACGGATAAAGGTGCCTTTGTCGAACAATTGCTGGCTCTCGCCAAAACTCAGGGTGGTTACAACTTTGCCGCTCAAGATGTGATGACAATGCCTGGATCGTGGAGTGCTAATTCTGTTGAGGAGCTGATCTCAGCATTTTACACCTTGGCCCAGGGAAGCCTGGAACACTTTTTGACAGATGTTAAACAAGATCCAGCCTTGCAACAAAAGCTAAGTGAGAAGCTGCAGACAACGACTGGCAAAGGCAACCTTGCCCAAGTCCTAGTCAAACTCGGTGAAGCGGAAGGTTATTCCTTTACAGCAGAAGATGTTGAAGAGGTCGCACAGGGAATCTGATTAAATCTTGATTCAGGAGACACGGTGATGAAACTTCCCATTCAAGCTGGGCATGTCCCCCCTTGGTTAGGGTATGTGTTAGGCGAAAACTCACATCTAATCAAGTAAGTAACAGCCCACTTCAGGAGAAAGAATCATGAAATTACCAAAACAAACTGCACCTATTCAACGAAACATTTCCGGGACTACCCTGTCCTTGCATAATGGTGTCAATGGTGTTGAAGCTAGTGACACTATAGATGACGTTGTTAGAGTTACAGACGCTGTAGCTCCAATTGTAACGTCACTCGGAACGGCAGCTTTAGGCGCTTTTATCTAGCACTAATTGTCTCGTAGGAATGATCCTTCAGGAGTCTGAGCATGAGTCTTACTTCCTTACCCGTTCAAGACATCTCTGATACGGCCTTCCTCACAGCCTTCTATCGGGTTCTGGAGAGCGATCGCCCAGACGCTCATTTTCATGACCCCTATGCCCGCATTTTGGCGGGAACTCGAGGAAAGCAGGTCTTGCAGCAAATGCCCCAGCAGGAGGCCCACGCCCCTGGGTGTATCGTGCGCACCTGTGTTATGGACGAGTTGATTATCCAGAGTATTGAGCAAGGGGGAGTCGATGCAGTTCTGAACTTAGGAGCAG
>NZ_JAAHIE010000642.1:0-3718 GCF_010671945.1 Moorena sp. SIO4E2 | reverse complement strand
CCTAAATCCATTAATACCACTACCCCAGCATCGGAGTAAACCGACTCAATGGCAGCTTGGACTTGCAGCACATCGGTACCAAAGGGATTTTCCGGGTCATCAATACCAGCTGCGATCGCAATCGGTACGGATGTGTGAACCATCTGTTCAGCTAATTCCTTGACCCCAGCGGCTAGCTTAGCACTGTGGGAGATAATCACAATTGAGATCATAAGGTATATAAACACCTTTGTATTTGAGTTGTGAACATACTCCCTTAGGCAAGAGGCAAGAGGCAAGAGGCAAAAGGGAAGGCATTGCTGATTAATAGAATCATGGAGGGTAACTGACAACTGACCCGAATAGATGTGATTACATTCCGATATTCAGCAACGCTGAAAATGAGGGCTCCCCCGTCCCTAAAGCACCACTAGCAACATTTAGGTGCGACCCGTGGCGAATTTAATTCTTAATGGGTCAAGCGCACCTTTACAACAGAGAGACTTTTAACCCAATGTGGGTTAAAAATCTCTCTTTGGTGTGTTTGAGGGAGCCTGTCACCCCCTCAATACATTTACTGTTCCTTGTTCCCTGTTCCCTAAAAAATCAGTTGATTGTACCTCATCAAATTGAGAACTGCTATATTAAATTCCCAGCATTTCTCGTATTTCCTCCTCCTCTGCCTTAGTTAGAAATCTTCCTGTTTCTGCTGCCCTTCGCGCTAAAATTAGCTCGACTTTGTCCCTTAAGAGTGGAGTAACTGCTATCTCCTTGTCACCCTGGGTATAGCTAGAGGGAGGAATATTGGTTGTCATCTGCTCAAAAGAATCGTTCATAGCTTTACTTTCAGGTGTTTGAAGCATTGCTTGAAAATCCGGCTCTATTGCATAATCCAATTGGCTAAATTGTAGTACGCTGTTAATATCGCCTGCTTCAATTAGATTTCTTTGAGGCTCCAGGTAGGAGGCTAAGGTGAAGCGGGGACTATCAGCAGAACTGAATGCAGTTGTACCAATGTAGGTCTCGTGTAGCCTAGTTTCTGGTCGAATACCAGACGTTGTGTTTTGCAGTTGGCTGCCGTAATTATTTTGGTCGAATAGTTCTGAACTAATCGTATATTCTGATTGTGAATCCTCTGTTTTGCCTGGGATTTCTAGCTCTGAAAGTCGTTCTTTTGCTTCTCCAAACATCTCCTTGATGATGTCGAATTTACCTTTCTTTTCGCTTTTTTTATCAGATTGTGCTGACAGCAAATCGTAACTCCCTGACCTTTTCTTGAATGAGAATAAGCCGGAAGGATCGATGCGGTTAATGGGATTGTTCCCTACATATACGTAAGGACTAAAACCTTCTCTTGCTGGATCTATACTGATAAATCTCCTCAAGTCTGGATCGTAGAAACGGCTGTGATAATGATAAAGTTGTAAATCTTCATCCCACCATTGACCGGCATAGCGGAAGCTGACTTTCTGTGCTTCGTTTTCAGATGAGGGAGCAACTACCGTTTTCCCAAAATCATCGTACTCGAAGCTACACAAGCTATTGTTATTGCTATCAATAGCAACTCGAGTGGAACCAAGATGATCGCTCAGTAAATAGGTTGTATTACCGTTTTCTTCAAATCCGATGATGCTATCGCCATCATAAATGTAGAGCAACTCCTCAACACCAGCAACCCCTTTAACAACTAAAGGGAGTTTACCCCGACCGTAGATGTATTCTTCAGTCGTAGTTGATTGTTTTTTTACTCTTCGACCCAAACCGTCGTATTGTAAGGTGATGGTGCTTCCGCCTTGAATCTGTACGCCATTGACTAAATCTCCTAGCACTCGTCTCGTCAATGTAACTTGCTGACCCTCTGAGTTGGTCATGACGGTAATGTTGCCTAGGTTATCATAGTCTGTAACCTCACGAATGGTCTGACTATTATCAACAATGCGTTGCAGTTTGTTAGAACCGGAAAAATACTCGTAGCTACGACCATCGATCCGATCTAAGTTGCCGTTACGATCGTATTGGTAGCTGGTCTCACTCTCTTTGGCAGAAGCGATCAGTCGCCCCAAATAATCATAGTCGTAGACGACATCCAGGTCGCTGAAGTTGTATTTAGAACCCTGGAAGGTAGTGTTAACGATGAAATCAGATTTGTAAGTTGCATTGAGGAGTGCCCCAGCAGATTGCTGCGCAAGAGACCCCCGCACGGGTTCGCCTATTCTCAACCACCAACCAGACGTAGGTGCACCGCGAACAGCCTCGTTGCTCTTCACCCCGATCACCTGTTCGTTTACGTAAATCATAATCGTCCTGATAACGTAATAATCATAACCTCCAGGCGGAGGAATTTGATGACTGGAGATTGCGAAACGAGTTCTCGCATTGCCTGATGATGTTGATGGAAAAGATTCAACTTGCAAATGATTATCATCAACAGCGAGCAATCGATCTTCTGCCTCTCCATCCAATACCTTGATATGAAATTGATCTTCTACGTTTACAATTTCCTCAATACGGAAGCGGGTTCTTGGGTCTTGACTGTTTTTGACAACCAGATGGTATGTTGGCTCGCCATTGGGTCTAGACCCTCTAATCATCGTCATCTCCTGATCCCGACTAGGTTGCGGTGGAGTCTGTCCATCGGATTGACAGAAGATATAACCTTCAGGCGCTTGTGATGGAGCATCCTTATACATCGTGACAGCGTTGGTGCGTTCCACAAAAATCACCTGAGTGTCCTCATCCAAACCCCAATATTTGTCTGGATCGAGTAATTGTTTTAATCGAAACCCCTCTCCTTCCTCTTCAAGTTCAAATAAGGTGGCATTGTTTTCAGTTCCAGCAATGAATCGACCATTGGAGACGCGTAAAAACATGCCACCTTGACCCAAGACCTCAATCTTGTACCCCTCAAACATACTTTGGTAGGTGAAACTGAATTGAAGGTTTGGCAAGAATGTTGTGAAATGTAGGGTAATCAGGGTAGTACCAGAGTCATCGTCAGTGAAGACAGTACAATACCGATTATCTTCCAGATACAAGTCTGTTTCAAAATCCAGATCGGACTGGAATGCTGCTAGTCCTCTGTTCGCTTTGAATTTAAGATTTGAGACGGAAGTTTGTGAGGGAAAATTTTTATTGTTAGAAGCTTTGCGCCTCCCCAGACCCCTGCGTCTCCTCGTCCTTCGATCTGGAGCATTTTCCAGTTGATTCACGGGGATTTGGGACAAAAATCCCGGTAGGTAGTCAAGTTGTTGCTTGAAGTAGGAATCACTATTGGCTTTGTACTCTTTGTCGATCGGCCGTTCCTGAAAGTCATATTTTATGATTTCATCATAGGGGTCGCTTTCAGGATTGAGAGTACGCGATACCAATTGATGTTCAATATTGTATTGATAATTGGTTGCATAAACTCGGTTGCTACTCTGATTTTTGATTTCGCACCGGCGACCCAGAGAGTCGTAGCTATACTCGATTTCAGTAGGAGTATTGGTGGGATAGGTCATCTTTGTCACTAGCCCGGAATTGTTGTATTCATAATGAACAACTTTCGGGTTCGCTTCTCCATCTCCTACCCGTGCGACTCTACCGAGGTCATCGTAGCGGAAAATGGTCTCTACCCAGTTATCTTCGAGGCTATCCCGATGCTTAACTCGAGCTAAGCGACCCTGTAAGTTTTTAGTCACTTTAGTCATCATATCCCTCCCGGAAATCATCCATGTCGTAATAGTATTCGGTCAGACTT
>NZ_JAAHIE010000641.1:0-3722 GCF_010671945.1 Moorena sp. SIO4E2 | reverse complement strand
ACAAGTTATAAACCACTCGCTTCTTGAAAGCTTCCACATTCCAGAGTTGCATCTCGATGATGACAGTCGTTCCATCCTCTAATACTGCCTTAACATCTAGATAAGTGTCTTTTAAATTCACTACATCCCCGGCGCTATAGGGATCAATAATTTCTAAATCCTGGATGACGGAATTACCAGAGTAGATCATGGCATTGAGGAAGGAAATCAGAATATCCTTACTCTGATCTGAGCCAAAGATTTTCTTGAAAGCAAAGTCAGTTTTGGGACTGATGAATCTCATGGTTTTATACCTTTACTAGGTTTATTTATAGCGATTTTAAATTAGGTGAGGTACAGAGTAATGGGTTTTAGGGAACAGGGAATCGGGAATCGGGAATCGGGAATCGGGAACAGGGAATCGGGAATCGGGAATCGGGAATCGGAAATAGGGAATCGGGATGCGCTGCTTCAAGACAGGGAATCAACGTCAAATAAGACTATCATCATAACTGCGATCAACACTATAATTCTGGTTATTTACTATTATTTATTACCTATTTATTATTATAGCCATTTTCAATTTATTAATAAAAAAAAATTTCCTAAACCCCTTGACACTAAATTAATTAGTTGATATATTAATAAGGTAAGCAGTTTTAAGGAATTACTACCAAAACATCCTGAAACGTGAGAGCCCTGTGTCTAATGACCGGGGGTGAAACGGAGAGACGGGGTAAACCCCGTCGTGTCCTTTTAGTCTTTACTTATTTCAGCTCTAATTATTTTTTCTACAAGTTCTACCACACTAGTACTTGAATCTTTAGCTGACAACTGAAGCCATTTCCAAGTAGTCCCAGTCAGCCAAATAGTATGGGGCTTTTTTAATTCCTCGTGATCTACAGGAACCCCTCTCATTCTCTTTTTCGTTTTCCGTCCATTTGTTGTTGTCATTTTTAGAACCAGTGTCTAGACTAGATATATATATTAACAAGCTTTGGAGGTGATATCAAGTGTATAGAACAATCCCAGTAAGAGCTAACTTCTCTGAAGAGGAGAGGGTCTTTTGGGAATTTCAGTGCAAGCAAGCCAACAGTCTTTTGAATTGCGCTATTTATTACGCAAAACAGAAGCACTATCAATGGCTTGAACAAAGCGAAGCTTTTACTACCTACTGGAGAGGGGACGAGCTAAAAGCTGGATGGAAGACCTATAAATGCAAAGTGGGATATTCGGAGCTCTGTAAGGAACTGAAAGAGAATGCTCACTATAAAGGAATGGCAGCTCAGTCAGCGCAACAAACTCTTAAGTCTGTAGCAGAATCTTTAGCTAGTTATAACCAGCTTGTAGGCTTTTATTACAAAGGAGAAGCAGTACGGCCATTATTTCCCCGTTATAGAAAGAAAGGAGGATACGCTGCTGTCACTTTTCCCCGACAAGCTCTTACTTACAAGCAAGGAGTCTTTTATCCTTCGGTCAGCTTCGAAAGTAAGCCAGAATTGCTGACTCTTATAACTTTAGACCCCCCTGATTTTATAGATCCAGACTGGGTAAAAGAAGTTACAGTTAGACCATGTTACGGGCAATTATGGATTGACTGGGTCATTGACGATGGGAAAGAACCAGTTTCTGTTAATAGTAAATTAGATTATTCTCAAGCCTTAGGTATAGATCACGGTGGGGACAATTGGCTCACCGGCGTGACCACTTTAGGCAAAAGCTTTATCATTGATGGAAAAAAGCTTAAATCAATGAATCAGGGATACTCCCGTCTAGTAGCAAAATACAAAATGGGCAAGCCATAATTCTATTGGGATTCTAACCTTGATCGAATTCAACTAAGGCGCAACAACCAAATGCGCGACGCCATAAACAAGGCAGCTAGATTTATTGTAAATCGCTGTTTGGTTGATGGAATTGGGAACGTTGTAATTGGTTGGAATGAAGGACAAAAACAGCGCTCCAATCTGGGTAACAAAAGGAATCAAAGATTTGTTGTAATTCCCACCAAAAGATTGATTAATAGGTTAGAACAGCTTTGTTATGAATATGGAATCAACTTGATAATTACTGAAGAATCGTATACGAGTAAAGCGTCTTTCTTGGACGGAGATTCCTTACCGAAACATGGTGAAAAACCCGCAGGATGGAACCCTTATGGAAAAAGAGTTAGACGTGGATTATATAGGACAACTTCAGGAAAGTTGATCAACGCCGATGCTAACGGCGCTGCCAACATTCTAAAAAAAGTAACCACACAGTCATTTGACATGACTAAGGTGGCTAGGGAAGCTTTGACACTTCCGCATCGATATGATTTATTCAATTCCATGTCTAAATCATATCGATATAAGAGTGAAGAAGGACGGGTTTACCCTCCTGAGTAACATCCTTATAGAATCCCCCTCTTTTAAGTGGGGGAGATGTCAATGATGAATAACAACCTTCCGCCTAACTCCGATGAAAATACCAACCCTGAAAACCCAGGTCGTAAACCTAAAAAAGTCAAGCACATCTTGGTCGGTTCTCCTAAACAAGTTCGCAAAACAATTAATGCTATCTATTCCCTTAAATACGCCTATCCCGACGAGTGGAGCGCTTTCGAGCCTACCGGAAAATCTGGTCAGGTTACGACTTTTTTGATTCGATACTTATACCTAGACTAGGATAGTAAATTGCCAGGGCGTCGCCCTGGCGACCAGGAATGGTAAAAATTGTTTTGTGGAGGGGTATACATCAGGATGAAGGATGAGTTGGGATGTAGTTACTTTCGAGTAGTTGCTGACTAATTCGATAATAATTTATTAGTTGATCAGTAGTGATTTAGATTTGAGTGCAGCTCAGCTGTACTTGTGGAAGCTTACATAATATAAATCGGTCAAGACTTGGGGTTAACCAGAACTTGACCGAATTTTTTTTATTGATTTATTGCTATATATCCTGAGCAGGCATTTTTATATATGTAGTCAGATAATGTCCTGATAATTACCCTTAATCACAATCTGCCCCATCTCTCCATCAATCTTCTTGATGATGGGTATTCAACCGGACTTGATCTAAGGCAGCCCCCCTGGTGCTTTTGAAGGACTTGCTTTTTTTGTGATCAACAAAAAACGACTAACAATGGACGAAATCTCAGAAACCCCTACCTCAGCTAATCCCTCATCCCAAGACTATCGCCAATTCTTGATGGAGGTATTGCTAGCGATCGCTCACAGCAATGGCGACCCCAAAGTCGTCTACCCACTCCTGCAAGCCAACCTAGACAAACTCGATGATAACTTTATCCATACCCTTCAAGCCTGGGCTAGTGCTAAATTCTCAGAAGCGGAACCAGAAACAGCAGAACGCATTGCTAGAAATATTGGCAACTTCAGCAACCTGATCAAGAATTTTCCACTGGGCAATAAAGCCAATAACGTGGAAATCGCTATGGCTGGTTACGAACAGCTGCTAACAGTTTTTACCCGTGAGAGTAACCGGGAAATTTGGGCAGCTATTCAAACCAACCTGGGCAATGCTTACTATCAAAGAATCCACTACCACAGGGCTGAGAATCTAGAACTTGCTATTGCCGCATACCAACTAGCCTTGTCAGTTTACACCAAACAAGACGGGTGTGGCTCTTTTGGAAAGACGTTTGGTCAGGTTTAGAGAGGTATCGGAAGAGTAGGAGGAGCAGTAATAGAGCAACGAGCTTGAATTAGTCGTTTCATCAAAGGAAGGCCATCTTTGTACAAAGA
>NZ_JAAHIE010000640.1:0-3725 GCF_010671945.1 Moorena sp. SIO4E2 | reverse complement strand
TGGCAAAAACAGTTTGATTGTTTTGAGTATTAATGATTATATTACTTTGCCCACCCTACTTTAATTCTACTTTAATTCGTCTGATACACCACACGCTGATAGCTGATAGCTGAATGCTTACCCTAGATCAGACTTGACTCAATTATTGTAAGCTAAAATCTAGATGGAAAAAATCACAGAGGGGTACACAAGCATTCAGCAGTCAGCAGTCAGCGGTCAGCGGTCAGCGGTCAGCGGTCAGCTTAAAATAAACCTTGAACGGGAGCATTGAATAATGCTTACCTGTTTTATTCAAAAGCACCTCAAGTAGCCTGCCCATAGCCCATAAGCTGATAGCTGAGGGCTGACTGCTAAAGGCACCTCAAGTAGCACCATCTGTAGCGCATATGCTTACCTGATAGCTTACTGCTGTTGAGCCTTCTGTGTCTTTTTCCGACCGCCATCGCCAGTTCTTAACTATTGGAGACATGAACAGATGTCTTTACTATTTATCCAACCCAAACCGATCAGGCAGAGCCAGTTACTCAATCGTCTAGTCTTAGAGCGTCAGACGACGGAAGAAATTGGTCATGTCGATCAACTCTTGTTGGACTATCAAGCTCATCGAGTCGTGGCCTTAAGGTGTAAGTCTGGATTACTTGGGGCGAAAAAACGCTACTTTGCTTGGGGTCAAGTCGAGAGTATTGGCACCGATAGTATTCTCGTCAACACTAGCAAAAATCACAAAACTCAACAGAAAACGGAGTCTTGGGATTCCCTGATCGGACATGAGGTATGGACAGATGCGGGTAACAAAATTGGTAAGCTAGTGGACTACTTGCTTAAACCCAAAAGCGGTAGTGTAGTTAACTATCTCTTCTCGGACCTTGGCTGGCATGGGGTTATGGATGGTATGTATCTACTCCCACCCGTAGCAATTTCGAGTATTGGCAGCAAGCGGATAATTGTACTGGATGCAGTTGCTCAAAATAGTAAACAGTATGGGGAAGGACTTAATCAAAAAATTAGTCAAGCTACAGACCTGATCAAGGAAGATTATCAAAAAACTGTCCAGGAATTTCAAGATGTCAAGCGAAAAGCTCAACATATACCAGAACAGTTTAAAGATAAAGCCCAATCAGTTACTGAACAGTTGAAGGATAAAGCCAAAGCGACCACTGCACAGTTTAAAGATAAAGCTCAATCAGTTACTGATCAGTTGAAAGACACAGCTCAGGCTACCACCGCACACTTACAGGATAAAGCCAAATCCGTTACGAAGCAGTTGAAAGATAAAACATAACAGGACTCTAAGGATTTATAATCAGGCGATAATTTTTGCCGATGGCTGTTAATTGGGAATTGGGAATTGGGAGTTATGAATTTTCCATTTTCCATTTTCCATTTTCCATTAACTAAGACCCAAGACCAATAAGTCTTTACTAATAAGTCATGACGTGAACTAGATCTGATTGCTTATAAATACATTTTACCAACTATATTAGTATTCTCCCCTTCTGATAATTTGCGGTTAAATAAATCAATAAATCAATTTTTGTCAGTCATACTAACCACTAAGCAAGCAATGGTAAACAGACAGTAACACGAGTACCTAAACCTATTTTACTTTCCATAACTATCTCACCTTGATGGTGTTCCACATAACTTTTGACAATTGATAACCCCAATCCAATTCCCCCTATGGAGCCGATATTACTCCCACGACTAAAGGAATTAAATAACTCACCTTGATCGTGCTTAGGAATGCCAATTCCTTCATCGGTAACTTCCAGTATTACTTGATTAGTGTCACATTTAAGGTTAAGTTCGACTTTGCCTCCTTGAGGAGAATATTTAATAGCATTAGAGAGGAGATTAGTTAGCATTTGGCTTAGTAGCTTAGGATCTGATCTGAATTCCTGACAGTCACCTTCATGCCTAAACAAGAGCTGGTGCTTATAGGTGGTTTTAGATTTGATTTCATCAACTAATTTACTACAAAATTCAACTAAGTCTATAGGTTCGGGTTGTAAATCTAGTTGCTTAAATTCTGTCTTGTTAATAAATAGCACATCATCCACTAAACCAGTCAGTTGCTGAACCATGGATTGGATACGTCTACAATGTTTTACTTGCCGAGTCAGATCCATTTGATGACAGTACCGTTCCAGGATTGCTGCTGATGAAGAAATGGTAGTTAATGGGGTGCGGTACTCATGGGAAATGCTAGAGATAATCCGAGATTTAAAATTGCTCAATTCTTTTTCTTTAACCAGTGATTGACGTAGTTTAATTTCCAAAACTTGGAGCTGATCATTAGCTACTCTTAGTTCAAGTGTGCGCTCCTCAACCCGACGTTCTAGCTCATCATTCAGTTGCTTCTGAGCAATTTCTAGTTCCTTGCGAGTGGTGATATCTCGCAGTGATGCCATATAGGCTTTTTTCCCTTCCCATTGAATCTCTACTAGCTGGATTTCGGCAATAACAATTTTTCCATAGGAGGAGCGAATATCTAGTTCTGTAGTTTGACCAACCACTAAGGAACTGCACCATAGTTCTCCTTGGAGTTTCTCCGCTTTACAGTTCATCAGGGATTCTGCTGCGGGATTAACAAATTGAATCACTCGATTCTGATCAATAATCACAACACCATCAGCATTTCTGGTAATCATGGTGCGAAATTGTTCTTCACTGGCTCGTAGGGCTTCAGTTTGTCGCTTCAGTGCTAACAGCAGTCGTTGCCGCTCCATGCCATAGCGCATCGCTCGTACCAATAGGTTCCGATCAAATTCTCCTTTAACTAAGTAATCCTGTGCTCCTTCTTGTAGCGCTTCTATCGCTAAATTCTCATCAGTCAGTCCACTCAGAATGATTATAGGCACTTCGGGAAACTGGGCATAAATTTGGCAAAATGTCTCTAGGCCTTGCTGATCGGGTAAGAACAGGTCACAGAGTACGATATTAATATTTCCCTGCTTTAGGCATTCGAGACCTTGCTCTAAGGTCTCTACATGGGTGAGTGTTGCTGGAAAATGTTTTGCCTTTTTGAGTAATGCTTTAATGAGCTCAACATCCTGGATATCGTCCTCAATTAAGAGGATTCGGGTACAATCAGGATGGTCTGCTCTTTCTGTGGGGAGTTTATTCTGAAAATAAATGACTGAAGCAGGGACTGGTGCAGAGAAATTAGTTTGATCAGCTGAAGGAGAAGTGACTGGTAGGTACGTTGATGACATTGGAATACCGTTAACTAATCAACAAACATCGGTTAGATATCAATTAAATCTAATATGTTAATATTGACCTAAAAAAAAACCTGTTTCCACCGTAATTTCACTAATAGTCATCTCCGTACTTATACGGATAATTCACTAAAAAATGCACATAAAACCCGTATAATCCTTGAGATCAAGGGGATTAAAATACAAAAAAGTATACCGTCTGAGGGTCTTCGATGGCTAACTTAGCCTCGAATCATAAAATTAATCTTAAAGATCAGGAGGCGTAATGGTGGTAAGATTTCAATAATTAGGTTTATCCTTGAAGGCATTAGCCATGATCAGATTAGGCTTGAGGCTAATGGTTTCTGACCTATAGCGCTACCCACTGGGAATCGGGAATCGGGAATCGGGAATCGGGAATCGGAAATCGGGAATCGGGAATCGGGAATCGGGAATCGGGAATCGGGAATCGGGAATCGGGAATGGGGAATCGGGAATCGGGAAGCGGGAAGCGGGAATCGGGAA
>NZ_JAAHIE010000064.1:0-23049 GCF_010671945.1 Moorena sp. SIO4E2 | reverse complement strand
TCTGTGACGCTTCGACGCTGTGACCTAACTCATAAACTGATAACTGATAGCTGATAGCTGATAGCTGATAGCTGATAGCTGATAGCTGATAGCTGATAGCTGATAGCTGATAACTGATAGCTGATAGATTGCCTTGATAGATCACCCCTTGACATGGTATGATCAACAATCAGCTATAGTTGGCAATCAATCCTTTATAGTATTCGTACATAGTATTCCTCCAGCAAACCCATGACTCAACGCACTCTAGGCGGGACCAACCGTAAGCAAAAAAGAAAATCCGGTTTTCGTGCCCGGATGCGCACCAAAGATGGTCGCAATGTGATTAGAGCTCGCAGAAGCAAGGGACGGCGTCGTCTCTCGGTCTAGTCATCTAAGCATTGATGCCGACCTGCTGCAAGTGAAAGGTAAAAGGTTAAGAAACAGCCATTTCCCGTGGCTCTTCTGCCTTTATCCTGCTCAAGGAATTGACAAAATCAAGGATTAAAGTTAAGCATTGGGATTGCCTCAAGCCAATCGACTGAAGCACTGGCGAGATTTTAAGCAAGTCTATCGCTCAGGTATTCGTCGTTCAGGGCGTTACCTAACATTACGGGGTTTACAACAGAGTACTATTCCAGCGATTGCCAAAGAAACCATTGCGCCAGAAAAATCCCTACCAGACAATCACCCTCCCTCCCGTCTTGGCATCTCCATCAGCCAAAAAGTCAGTAAGAAAGCAGTTGTTAGGAATCGGATTAAGCGGCAAATTCGAGCCGCCCTCAGGCAGTTATTGCCACGCCTATCCCCCGGTTGGAAACTAGTAATCATAGTAAAACCAGAAGCCAGAGAGTGCGAATATGCACAACTTTTGAGAGAATTAGAAAAGTTGTTGGTAAAAGCAGAGGTGCTAGATGGGCATTAGAGAAGATGTATTTTATGAGGGTGGCCCCCACCGGGGAGATCTGATCATTAGCATATTGTTGGCATTTACGATTATATTCATACCTCTAACCGTAGCTGCCATTGTCCGGGCCCGATGGCTACGGTATAGGATTACCAGCCGCCGGATATCAATAACTGGGGGTTGGCGGGGACGCGATCGCTCAGATGTGATCTATTCTGAAGTTTCAAAGATTGCCACAGTTCCCCGTGGTATAGGAACTTGGGGAGATATTGTCGTTACCCTAAAAGATGGTAGCCGTTTGGAAATGCGGGCAATACCCCGGTTTAGAGAAATTTACGACTACATTGCCGAACGAGCAGCAGACAAAACCGGCAAAGCTGTCAGTGCCATCAAAATGATGTAGACAGAACATTGAAAAGAAAACCTTGACATCGGTCACTTGCCCTGATCTAGTCTTCCCTTTCCTACATCTGGCCACCTAAATCGGCTAAACTGCTTGATGTAATTAGATCTACCTGATAAATGTCGGAAACCCGAACCGCATAGGGACGGAGATTAGTTACATTAGACACAGAAAACTTTACAATAGCGCCTAGGTTAACGTCAAACGAATGGACTTTGGTATCGGATTTATCTCCAACAACATCATGCTGCCAATCCTGGATTTCTTTTACGGGATTGTGCCTAGCTATGGTTTAGCCATAATAGCCTTGACCCTGGTAATTCGCTTTGCCCTCTTCCCTCTTAATGCTGGCTCCATTCGCAACATGAGGCGCATGAAAGTCACCCAACCCCTGATGAAGAAGGAGCAAGAAGCAATAAAAGAGCGCTACAAGGATGACCCGGCTAAACAGCAGGAAGAAATGAGTAAGCTGTTCCAAAAGTTTGGCAACCCCCTAGCCGGTTGTTTGCCACTGTTGGTACAAATGCCGGTTCTGTTTGCCCTATTTGCGACCTTGCGGGGATCACCTTTTGCAAACATTAACTACGACGTCAACTTACAAATTTTTCCCCAAGAACAGCTGGAATATATCCAGCCTAAAGTCTTTACCACCAAACCCCAAAATATTTACATTACCGATGGCTTACATGAACCAGTCATCGCCCTACTTCCGGCAGGAAATAAGCTGGTAGTTGGGGAAAAAACCAGAGTAGAGTTTCAAACTGTTGAAGGTCAACCCTTAAACCAACTAATTGCTCAGCATCCAGAAACCGATATCAGTCCCACTTGGCAAATAGTCAACGGAGAGGACCGCTTACGTATTCTTGAGGACGGTACACTAGAAGCCCTGATGCCTGGAGAGGTAAAGCTTCAGGGAACCTTACCGGGAATAGCTGCAAACAAAGGCTTTCTATTTATTGATGCTTTAGGAAGAGTGGGTGCTTTTGATGACGATGGCACTATCCACTGGGATATCGTAGGGATGATTCTCTTCTTTGGGATCAGTTTGTACGTCAACCAGCTGTTGTCTGGTTCAGGTGCAGGTTCCGGGCAAGCCGGTGACCAGCAAAAGGCAGTGAATCAGATTACTCCAGTATTGTTTTCTGGCATGTTCTTATTCTTTCCCCTGCCAGCTGGGGTATTGATGTATATTGTTGTAGCTAATATATTTCAAACTATCCAGACTTTCATTCTATCGAGAGAACCTCTGCCAGAGAATTTGCAAGAAATAGTTGAGCAGCAGGAAAAAGAGGCAAAAAGACAAGCAGCTAAGTCTGGAGAGGGTCGAGAGGCATTACCTTTTGAGCCCAAGCGTTCAAAGAAAAAGGCATCAAGTTAGCATCAAGTTAGTATGATAAATCAACATCAGGAGCGTGGTAAAGAGTGGTTAGAAGAACTCCTGCGATTATCTCGATTGCCCGCCAGTATAGAGGTAGCTGATGGTGAAGCTCCTCTAGGAGAGCGACCCAGCTACTGGTTGACAATCGATAATAGTCAACTGACCTCGAAAGACACTCAAACTTTAATTGGTCGGGAAGGGGAAGTTATCGATTCTATCCAGTACTTAGCAAATTCCCTCCTTAACTTGGGTCATGATGAGCAGGAACAAGCCGTTTACGTCATCGATATAGATAGCTATCGAGCCAGACGGCAAGTGGAACTTCAAGCGATCGCTGAACACGCTGCGATGAAAGTCCGTCAGACCGGGAAAGAATTTGAATTGAAATCCCTATCGGCAGCAGAGCGGCGTCAAGTCCATACCCTATTCAAGGCTTTTGAGGATCTAGAAACTCTGAGTCGAGGGCAAGAGCCAGACCGACGACTGGTGGTGCGTCGCAGGTATTGACAGATTCAGGATTTTCACCCTCTCACGGCTGATTGTACTTGGGATTATTCCCACCACCTGACTAACATAATGCATTAACTCTATATAACAATTTAAGTCTATAAATGGTCGCTTTTTGCTGAGTCAGGACTTACGCGCTTAAGTGGATTTAGCCCCCCTAGCCCCCCAATATTGGGGGGTAATGATGTCAAAGTCCCCCGAGCGAGGGATTGCTCGCTCGGGGGATTTAGGGGGCAAATGGGTAAGTCCTATGAGTGTTTGAGAAGCTCAAGGTTAACCATCAACGCTTAACAGTCAACTGC
The DNA here is from genome assembly GCF_010671945.1 of Moorena sp. SIO4E2. NCBI lineage: Bacteria > Bacillati > Cyanobacteriota > Cyanophyceae > Coleofasciculales > Coleofasciculaceae > Moorena > Moorena sp. SIO4E2. The sequence continues at coordinate 19,573 of NZ_JAAHIE010000064.1, read as the reverse complement.
AAAGGATAAGCATTATGGAGGCTATATATATTCCTGAGTTGCTCAAATTACCAGAGCAAAGAGAAGTAACTCCGGTCAATCAATTCTTGGTGGATTTACCGACACTGACCCCAGTTCGAGGTCAAGTGCAAGTGGCTCATCAAGGCAATTACCTGGAGGTCTGTGCTCAAGCAGAAACGATCATTACCTTGACTTGTCACCGCTGCTTAAAACAGTACAACCACCGCCTAAGCATCGATACATCCGAATTAGTTTGGTTAGCTTCCTCAGCTGACCAACTCTCGGATGAATCCCTAGAGGAGGAGATAACGTGGGATGATTTACAAGAAACCCTTCCAGCTCAGGGGTATTTTTATCCAGACACTTGGTTATACGAACAACTATGTCTGGCAATTCCGCCACGGCAGCTGTGTGACCAAGAATGTATAGGTATCCAGATTAACGATAACAGTGAAGCACAGTTACGGGATCAACTACGGGATCAACGTTGGGGCGCTCTAGAATCCCTGAAGAGAAAACTTCCTGGATAGTGAGTTGCCTGGTAGTATAATGCTGAAGGGGAAATCGGTCAGAGAGTTACTAGCAGCAGAGCCGTTATCCAAGTTTCTTGGAAATAAAAATGCTATGTTCAAAGTTTAATTATTTTTTTATAGTATTTATTGTTTGAGTAATTGGCTCTTATATAAAAATCCGTGTAGGAATTGTCATAATTTTTGACGCTATATTCCCGTCTTGATGCAGTCGCTCATGGGGGGAACCACGGCAGTCGCTCATGGTTTGAAGTTACCGTAAGACAGGCTCGCCTTAATCAATAAGTTTTAACCCTTTTTTGCATAACCTACCAACCATAAAGGCTCAACTGTCTAAGGTTTCGTCTCCGGGGGACCCCCAAGACCGCGCTGCCTCCCCAAGACCGCGCTGCATCGCTACTCCCTGCTCCCTGTTCCCTATTCCCTGTTCCCTGTTCCCTTTGCTATATGAATTTCAATGACGAGTTTGAGCTTCTGCTACGTGCTCGCTATCCTTTGTTATATATTCCCACTCTAGAAGAAGAGCGAGTAGAAACAGCGATCAAGCAATCAGCTAAACGTTTGGGTAATCGTGGTGTCTATATCTGGGATTTTGTAGATGGTTACCAGGGAAACCCTAATGATATCGGCTTTGGACGCCGCAACCCCTTACAAGCCTTAGAATTTGTAGATAGAATTGGCGAAAGTGCTGCTGCCATCTTTGTATTAAGAGATTTTCACCGATTCTTAGAAGATGTATCAGTTGCTCGTAAACTCAGAAATCTGGCACGTACCCTCAAATCCCAGCCTAAGAATATAGTTATCGTTACCCCCCAAGTGTCGGTTCCCTCGGATTTAACCGAAGTCCTGACAGTGCTCGAATTCCCCTTACCAACCGCATCGGAAATTAAAGCTGAGGTGAAACGTTTGTTGGGGGCAACCGGACAAACCCTAACTGAAAAAATCATTGATGAGCTGGTGCGGTCGGCTCTTGGTCTTTCCTTAGAAAGGATTCGTCGGGTCCTAGCTCGTGGGATTGCCTCTAATAATGCCATCCAACCTTCAGATGTGGAACTAATTTTAGAAGAAAAGCGTCAATCCATTAGGCAAACCCAGATCCTAGAGTTCTACCCAACCCAAGAAAAAATTTCCGACATCGGTGGCTTAGACAACCTTAAAGACTGGCTACTGCGACGGGGTGGAGCATTTACAGAACAGGCGCGACAATACGGGTTACCTCATCCTCGAGGATTACTATTAGCGGGGATTCAAGGAACTGGGAAATCCTTAACTGCAAAAGCGATCGCAAACCACTGGCACCTACCCCTGCTACGTTTAGATGTCGGTCGTCTATTTGGTGGCTTAGTAGGGGAATCAGAATCCCGTACTAGGCAGATGATTCAGCTAGCCGAAGCTCTCGCGCCCTGCATCCTCTGGATTGATGAAATTGACAAAGCCTTCTCTGGTTTATCCTCTAAAGGGGATGCTGGCACAACCAGTCGTGTCTTTGGTACCTTTATTAGCTGGTTAGCTGAGAAAAAATCCCCAGTGTTTGTGGTCGCTACTGCCAACAATATCCAAGCCTTACCCCCAGAAATGCTTCGCAAGGGTCGATTTGACGAAATCTTTTTTGTTGGTTTGCCCAACCAGGAAGAACGTCGTGCTATTTTTGACCTACACCTATCCCGGCTGCGACCTCATAATCTAAAGAGTTACGCTTTAGACCGATTAGCCTACGAAACCCCTGATTTTTCTGGGGCAGAAATTGAGCAGACCCTGATCGAAGCCATGCACATCGGCTTTAGCCAAAACCGAGACTTCACCACAGATGATATTCTCGAAGCCGCTAGCCAAATTATCCCCTTAGCACGCACAGCCCAAGAGCAAATCCAATTCTTACAGGATTGGGCAGCTGCCGGAAAAGCTCGCATGGCTTCTCGCAATAGCCCCTTAAATGATCGCATTCAGCGCCAACTCCAGTAAGTAATCATATATAGTAGTAGTTCTCAATTGGGTGAGCTACTTCATCCTGGGTTAATGGGAGTAGGGAGTAGGGAGTAGGGAGTAGGGAGTAGGGAGTAGGGAGTAGGGAGTAGGGAGTAGCGCTAATAAAATTGACTTGACCTAATAAGTATCAGAAACCCTATAGATTATTTAGATTAATTGAAACTAGATTAATTGTAAATTATATCATGAACTTTTGCTAGAACACCCTAACAACCTGTTAACCTTGGCCAATAGGCACGCGCGTCGCGTTCAACCTTTAACCTGTTAACCTTGACCTTTCGGTCACGCGATCGCGTTCAACCTGTTAACCTTGGCCAATAGGCACGCGCGTCGCGTTCAACCTTGGCCAATAGGCACGCGCGTCGCGTTCAACCTGTTAACCTTCAACCTTTCAACCTAACAACCTCCAACCTTCAGCGTTCAACCTGTTAACCTTCAACCTTTCAACCTTGACCTTTCGGTCACGCGATCGCGTTCAACCTTTATCTTTGAATACTTTCCCATGAATCTTTCCAAGATAGCTCAGTTTATCATTGGTTTTATTCTCGGCATTGGCATCTTAGCAGGTGCTGCTGTTGGTACAGTTTATTACTTCTTTACTAAACTAGCAGTTGAGCCTGAAAAACCAGTTTTTGCTGAGGAGCGACCCAAGAAGTCACCATCACCAAAAGCTCAACCGACCAGTTCATCTGGGCAGTCTAAACCAGCAACTACTCCCAAACCCATTCCTAGTCCTAGTCCTTTACCAAAACTGGAACCGGGTGCTTATCGAGCCAGTGTTACCTGGCCACAGGGGTTGATTCTTCGGGACTCCCCTAGCCTGAACGCTCAACGCATAGGTGGTATTGGCTACAATCAGACCCTGATCATCCTCGGATACAGTGATGATAAGCGATGGCAGAGAGTACGCTTGCCTGGTAGTGACCAAAAAGGTTGGGTTAAAGCAGGTAATGTCAAAAAAATAAACTAATAGTTTCGAGCAACACTCAACACTCAATACTTAACAAGTATTGTTTTTGTTAAGAAAAATAGCTAAATATTAATCTTGATTGCAATATTGCCGATCTAGCTTTAATGCCAGAATCCAGAATGATAGGGTGATGAAACTAACTTTTAACACCATCAAAAAAGTTAAATTTCTGGTTAACTTAATTTCTGGCTAACACGTTTATGTACAACAAAAATACCAATAAAGATCTTTTGGGTGCTGCTGTGACTGCTGCTTTGGGTGCCGGGATTGTCACCTCTTTTGCTGTCAGCCAAGGTCAACACCCAATGATTGCTATAGGAATTACTGCTATGGCTGGCTTAGTTGGTGCCTTGTTACATCAGGCTGACTTAGTATAAATAAAAGTCCTATGATAAGTAATTAACAACTTGCTAGTTATGTGTTTTCTGGTGGGCTAATTGGAACAAACCACAAGATTCTGATCACCCGTAGCAGGAAACCCGTTAGACATCCATCCATTAACAGGATAAGTTATTCTTGCCCACTCGCGCCCTTGGGAGTCCTTGCGAAATTGGTCTTGACGGGAACCGTTGATCAGTTGTACTTCCACTCCATAGGAGACAAGACCTAGTCGAGAAGAGTTAATATTCGGTCCTCTACGGACAGCTATACCATCATTACCTTTATATATAACTTCGCGACAGAGAGATGGTGTTGGATTAGAGCGTACTATTACTCTGTCCTGACAGAACTTTAGATCTTTGGCTCGGACAAATCCAGGAACGGGGGAGTTGATCGCGATCCAACCATTTTTCCTAACCTTGTTTTCGGCCAGAATAACTTCTTCATTAGGCTCTAAGGTTCTGATTGGTTCGATTGATGGCTGTTTGTAGATAAACATTGACTTAGCAGCTTGGCGGCAGAGAGATAGTGTTTGAGTAGGGGTTACTCCTCCTATCCCCGGCGGACAGAACTTGAGATTTTGGGCTTGGACAAATCCACTAATGGGGAAGTTGATCGCAATCCAACCATCTTGGCTAACCTTGTTTTCGGCCAGAATAACTTGTTCATCAGCCTCTAAGGCTCTCATTAGGTTAGAGGTTGATCGCTGTTTGTAGATAAACGTTGACTCAGCAGCGGCGCGACATTTACCCATCAATCCCTGAGCCAGTTGAAATTTCCCTTGAGTCTGAGCTTGGGTTGGTTTGGCCGAGGGGATGCTGTTGGCGGAATTGGTGCTCGGAATTACGGTAGCCCTAGCCCCTACTCCCCCTAAATTGCTCAAGACTAAAGCTAGGAGGGGGACAAATGTACTCCAGTGACGAATAGTGCTCATGATTTAAAACTATTGCGTTATGGTTAGAGAGGAGAATTGCTCTGTTTTGATAAGAGTCTTGCTCTATAACTACATGCTTTAATATCCGATTACGTAAAATTTCTGAGATTATGTTGTCCGAAACATTACCAATGCTCTACTGTCATTTGTTAAACTAACGGTAACAGTTTCCTTGGAAAAATCATGGAGACCCTTGCCTATCTTCATCTTGCCTTAAGCGAAGAAGAACTAGCAGATACTCCTGCAGTTTTGAAGGAGTCAATTCAAAAATTGTTTCAGTGGCTCAAGGAGTATAAGCTAGTTGCTTACCATCGGATTTATTTACTGTTGCTAATTGCCATACTTAGCATTGTGGGGATGGCAGAAGAAGCCCTAGCCCAAAGGGTGCTGCGGGAAGGTCGTAGGGGAGCTGATGTAACAGAGGTTCAGCGTCGTTTGCGAGAACTCGGGTATTTCAATCGGCAACCAACTGGCTATTTTGGTTCAATTACTAAAAATGCTGTGATTCGGTTCCAACGAAAAAAGGGGCTTCCTGCTGATGGGGAAGTCGGACCACGAACCAGAGCAAAACTCTTTCCATCACAAACCAGAGCAGCACCATCCCGTAGGAATGTTACTCAATCTGGACTCAGACGAGGGTCTCGTGGATCAGCGGTTACGGAAGTGCAGCGACAGTTGAGACAACTGGGGTATTTCAATGCCGACCCAACCGGTTACTTTGGTCCAGTTACAGAACAAGCAGTGATTGAATTCCAAACAGACTATGGTCTCAGGGCGGATGGGATTGTGGGATCACAAACTAGAGCAGAACTATCTAATGCTTTAGTTACTCAATCACAACCGTTTGGATTACCGCCTGATCAGATCCCTCTTCCTCCTGCTGACTTTAACAGTCAACAACCCATAGCATTTGGTACTCCTATTCGTCGCAGTGAACTACGACCAGGCGATCGCGGCCCAGAGGTTAGACGGCTTCAGGAAGAGTTGAGATCTCGAGGGTTTAATCCTGGTGCTATTGATGGGAGATATGGCGAAGAAACTGAGGATGCAGTGTTTAAATTTCAGATACGTAATAATAATCTACTTCCAACCGGGATAGCTGATTTACAAACCCTGCAAGCATTGGGACTTATTAATATAAATCCTGAAGCTGAGAAGAATCGCTATGTGGTGGTGATCCCCATTCCTAATGATAATGTGCTAAGTGAAGTGCGAAATCAGATGAAGCTGACTGGTGGTATTATATCTGACGATGATCGAGGCCGTTATTTTAATGCTGGAGCTTTTTCTAGCCGTAGTGAAGCGGAAAGTCGTTCCCATGAATTGCGATCGCAAGGATTTGATGCCCGGGTAGCCTATTTTTAAGTAAGCTCAAGTCTACTAACAAATAAAAAGTCTACTAACAAATAAATAAATCGGGGTGCTCCCTCAGGTATTGATAAATTCAATAAATTTTGAACAACTAGAACCCTAGGACAAGGGATAGCTAGGGTGATAGCTAGGATAGGATTGGCAAGAAGCCCACACTTCCCTAATCGGTAAGTTAATCGGAAAGTGTGGGAATATGTCACCAAGGGATTAGCTCAAAGCTTCCAGGTAATCCCGAACTCGGTTACGGCGCTTGGGTTGCCGCAACTTTTGTAAAGCTTTAGCTTCGATTTGGCGTACCCGCTCGCGAGATAAATCCAAAGCGCGACCAATCTCAGCTAGAGAGTAAGGCTGGTTATCTCCCAAGCCAAACCGCATCCGAATCACATCCCGTTCACGGTTGGTTAGATCGGCTAGGAGTTGCTGTAAATCCCGTTGTAAGGCTTCTCGCATCAACACTTCTTCTGGAGAAGTTTCCTCAGTTTCGAGTAAATCTCCTAGTTCGGTGTCTCGTTCCTTACCAACTTTAATTTCCAAAGAAACAGAGCGGGGTACTCGTAGTAATACTTCTCGTACCTGAGCCGCAGTCATTTCTAATTCCACAGCAATATCGTCAATGGTTGCTGTGCGCCCACGTTCTTGGGAAATCTTCCGTTGGGCTTTTTTGATTTTATTGAGCTTCTCAGTAATGTGAACTGGCAGGCGAATGGTACGGCTTTGGGTAGCGATCGCCCGGGTGATTCCTTGACGGATCCACCAGTAAGCATAGGTGCTAAATCGGTAGCCTTTGGTCGGGTCAAATTTCTCAACCGCTCGCTCTAATCCCAGAGTTCCTTCCTGGATTAAGTCTAGGAGTTCCAAGCCACGGTTTTGATACTTCTTCGCTACTGACACTACCAGACGTAGGTTAGCTTTGATCATGTGTTCCTTAGCTTGGAGCCCTTCAGCTTGTACCTGCTCTAGCTCTTTGGATGTTAGTTCGGCTAACTCTGCCCAACGCAGTTTTCCAGCTGACATACTCGGCTTCAGTTGAGAAACGTCAATTCCTGCAGCCGTTGCCCACCGTTCCAAGGAAGGACGGTGACCTAACTGGGACGCTAGACGATCATGGATTTCAATCAGGTGGACAAAGCGCTCCATGACTTTATCCTCAGATATAGCCGACTTATTATTGCGCAGCCGTAGTAGTTTCATGTAGCGCTGAACTTTTTGAGCTTCCGAGACTTCCTCATCTCGCCTCAGTAGACGAACCCGACCAATTTCCTGGAGATATAACCGAACTAGGTCGGTGGTGCGACGGGTGCTATTTTTAGTTAAGCTAGCCGCGTCTGCACCCTCAATCTCCACATCAACTAAGTCATCCACTGATCCTTCCCCATCGTCCCTTGGGCCATTAAGCTCAAAGCTATAGGCAGAAGTCTCGTGATCTAATTCTGTGTCGGCATAGAAAGGAGTGGCTGGCATAATGATCTCTCGATTACAACCAGTGACAACACGGAATTGTGTTTGTCACACTTAGTACTAGAATTCCCACCCATGATGATCGGAGAAACAGCTACTTAATTTTTTCTCCCGGCAAGACTTACCGGTTATCCCTGGTAGCCTTTATTAATATTGGTAGCTAACGGTTCACCCGATCTATCCACCCTACCTTGCCGCATTCAGCTAAAGGTCTATAGATGGCAAAAGGAACAGGATCTCCTGATTTCAGCTATTGTATAAGTAACTCTATAGTAAAATAGAGACCTTGGTCAAAAGCTGTATTAATCTACAGTGCGCATCATGGGGATTCCAGAAAGATTCTCGCTAATTCAAGAAAAAATTTTATTTATGGGTATCAGGGACTAATATCAAGGACTAAGCAGTAGGGAAGCTACTTGCGGATATCCTGTGCTCGAATGGGTTTGAAGAAACAACGAACTTATGAATAAGTGCATACACATAGTTTAAAATTGCCAAATTATTGCCGAATTACCAGAGTAATCAAATATCAGTGCCACCTAGCTATGTTGCTAGATTGGCACTGATATTACGAAACTTGATAAAACATTACCAAAGTTTGCAATGTCTTGATGTAGTCGCTTTATCTCAAGCAGTGGCATGTCCCTAAAGATTTTATATTTTCAGGATGCCTGATAGACAACAGCAAAATGTCTCAGTTTTTTGTCTCAGTTTTTTTGTATGAGTTTGAAAGCAGGGGAGCTTCCGGAGCAGGAGAGCTTTCGCAGTCAGGCAGCAAGGGATACTAGCTGGTTTGGTAAATTTTTCATGATCATTGCGATACTCTTAAGGCCAAAGGCCACCCTACGCGAACAGAGCCGCTACGCGATTGACCGTAGGTCACGCTACGCGAACGCACTCGAGATCAGACCATCATTCTGGCTTAGTATCTCGTAGCATTAGAGCTTCAACAGCCGCTTGGGGGGTTATCTCCCCTTGGAGCAATCGATGGACTTGATAAGTAATGGGTACTGAAATTCTTTTGAGCTTAGCTCGTTCCATCACAACCTTTGTAGTGTTGACCCCTTCTGCTGTTCCCTCCAAGTTGGCCAGAATATCTGCAAGTTTCTGACCAACAGCCAGCTGATAACCAACTTGATAATTGCGACTGAGGCGACTACTACAGGTTGCGAGTAAATCTCCTAGTCCCGACAAACCGTAAAATGTTTCTACCTTAGCACCCCAATCTTTACCAATACGGATCATTTCTGTAAGCCCACGGGTTAGCAAAGCTGCTTTGGCATTTGTTCCTAGTTGTAAACCATCACAGGTTCCAGATGCGATCGCCATCACATTTTTCAGGGTACCCCCTAGTTCTACACCGAGGGGGTCTCGATTGGTGTAAACCCGGAAATTTGGCGAAGAAAACACCTGTTGTAGTATCTCAGTTGCTTTTACATCTGTGCTAGCTACTACTGTAGCGGCTGGGAGTTCTTGTTTAATTTCTTTGGAAAGATTGGGACCCGATAGCACCACTACAGGATTGTTGGGAAATTCAGCTTGCCAGATTTGAGAGGGAGTACGGGTGGTTTGCAAATCTAACCCCTTAGTCGCTGTGACCAAGATCACGTCAGAAGATACTGATAAACACTTTAGCTGTTGCGCTACAGCATTTACCCCCGACATGGAAACAGCAGACAAGATAATACTGCTAGATTTTATAGCATCTGCTAATTTTGTCTGACTCCGACGGGACCACAAACAAACCTGATCACCGTTTTTAGAGGCTAGGCTATTGAGGGCTGTACCCCAAACACCTGCTCCGATTATAGTGATGTTGGTCATTATGATTGTTAGTTGTTACTTTCCATTTTCTTGCAACCATGCAACCGTTCATCGGGGATAGCGCTGCATTAATTCTCGAACTTGCTCGGCATGATAGGAACTGCGGGTAAGGGGAGATGAAACAACTTGTAGGAAACCGAGGGATTCACCATACTCTTTCCAGCTATCAAATTGTTTAGGGGTTATGAATTCAGAAATTTTTAGGTGTTTTTGAGTGGGTTGAAGATACTGACCAATAGTTAAGATGTCGCAGTCTACTTGCCTTAAATCCGTCATGACTTGCCGGACTTCTGCATCAGTTTCTCCTAAACCTACCATTATACCAGATTTGCTGTAAACCGATGGAGCCAAGTTTCGCGTCCGCATCAGTAATTCGAGGGAGCGCTGATAATCCCCTTGAGGCCGTACTTTCCGATAGATTCGGGGTACTGTTTCTGTATTGTGATTGAGGACTTCGGATTTAGCTTGAAGAATCGTTTCGAGGGCATCCCAGTTCCCGCACAAGTCTGGGATTAAAACCTCAATAGTGGTATCAGGTGAGACCAGGCGAATGGCTTCAATGCACTGTACAAACTGGGAAGCTCCACCATCGGGTAAATCATCCCGGTTGACAGAGGTAATAACCACATGATTTAGACCCATGCGCTGCACGGCTTCCGCTAGCCGTGTGGGTTCAGTGGAGTCAAGAGCTTTGGGTTTTTTCTCAAAGTCAATATCGCAGTAGGGACAAGCACGGGTGCAGGCTGGTCCCATAATTAAAAAGGTGGCAGTACCAGCATTGAAGCACTCTCCGATATTGGGACAAGAGGCTTCTTCACAGACAGTATTGAGTGCTAAATCTCTTAAGGTTTCTTTAATATTGCCGACACGCTGCCATTGGGGCGCTTTGACTCGCAACCATTCTGGTTTAACTACCACTCTTGGTTATACTCCAACTATATATATATATAAATTTAAGTTACGTAACTTTAATCTTGATCCTAACAAGCTAGGGGCCGATTGCCCCTAAGGCATGATAAAATAGATGAAATCTTAAATTATGGCTTTATCGGGATGTAGCGCAGTTTGGTAGCGCACTTCGTTCGGGACGAAGGGGTCGCAGGTTCAAATCCTGTCATCCCGATTGTACTTTTGGACTAACTTGAAAAGTTAGCAGGTTACAGGTTAGCAGGTTACAGGTTAGCAGGTTAGCAGGTTACAGGTTAGCAGGTTACAGGTTAGCAGGTTACAGGTTAGAGGTTCTTAAACCTTCAACCTCTGAAACTTTCAACCTTCAACCTCTGAAACCTTCAACCTCTGAAACCTTCAACCTCTGAAACCTTCAACCTCTGAGTAAAGTTCCATCACCTTAGTGATAGGCATTCGCGATCGCACTCCCAAAGTCAAAGGGGAAGTATGTCCTTGATTTAAATGGTCAGTTGCGGCACAGCCAATCATTGCGGCATTATCGGTACAAAACTTCAGGGGAGGGAAAATAACTCGCAAATTATGCTCAGTTGCTGCAGCTTGTAACTGTTGTCTCAAGCCACTATTGGCAGCCACCCCACCCCCAACCACAATCGTGTCCAGACCATAGTCGAGAGCACAAGCAATGGTACGCTTGGTAAGCGATCGCACTACAGTTTCCTGAAAGCTGGCAGCAATGTCGGTCACTGGAATTTCTGAGTGTTCCTGTTCCAGTTTTTGCACCAGCCTTAGCACCGCTGTCTTCAAGCCACTAAAACTGGAGTCATAGGGATGATAACCGCCACTAGCAAGGGAAATCTTACCTTCTGGCAATGGAAAGGCTTTGGGGTTACCCTCTCGTGCTAACTTATCTATAACTGGTCCTCCGGGATAGCCTAACTTTAATAATCGTGCTACCTTATCAAAGGCTTCACCAGCAGCATCGTCACGGGTTGCGCCCAGTATCTCATAGCTACCACAGGTTTTGACATAAATTAAGCTAGTGTGACCGCCAGACACCAACAGACTCAAAAATGGTGGTTCTAGTTCTGGCTCACTGAGATAGGTGGCGTAAATATGACCTTCTAGATGATGGACACCTACAAAGGGCTTGTTGTGGACAATGGCCAGGGTTTTGGCAGCTGTGACCCCCACTAGTAGAGAGCCCACTAAGCCGGGAGCGCAGGTAGCAGCAATGCCGTCAATTGCTCCCCAGTCCAGTTGAGCTGCTTCTAGGGCTTGCGCGATCGCATTATTGATGGTTTCCAGATGGCTACGGGATGCTACCTCTGGCACCACACCCCCATACTGCCGATGCATAGGAATTTGGGAGGCAACAATATTGCTACAACATTTACGATTGTTAACAATCGCCACAGCTGTTTCATCACAACTGGTTTCTATTGCTAAAACACAAGCCATTCACCAATGACCTTTATTGAAACACTACTTTTAGTTAATTAAACTTTACTAGATACACGCCTCAGAGTAAGATTGCCTGAGTGTACAAATAATTTGATCTCTTGGTTTGTACAAAAAACTTTTTGTTTCTTAACAAAAGGAGACACTTTCTATGCGACGATTGTTAGCTTTAATTTTTGCCGTCTCTGTGTGGCTTTGCGCCATCAGCCCAGCCTCTGCTTCTTTGGATCATCTCACCCCTTGTAGTGAGTCTGCTGCATTTCAAGCCCGGAAGGCTCAGTTCCTAAATACTACAGGTGACCCCAATTCCGGTGCGAACCGATTTGAGCGGTATTCTCAAGCACTTTGTGGTGATGAGGGATATCCTCACTTGATTGTGGATGGTCGTTTCTCCCATATGGGTGACTTCCTCATTCCTAGCTTACTCTTCCTCTATATCACTGGCTGGATTGGCTGGGCAGGTCGCAGCTATCTACAAGCGATTCAAAAGGGTAAGAACCCAGAAGAAAAAGAAGTCATCATTGATGTCCCCGTGGCATTTAGTAAGATGCTAATGGCTGCCTCATGGCCTTTGTTAGCATTCAAAGAAATCACTACTGGTGAAATGTTTGCTAAAGATGATGAGATTCCTGTCTCACCACGCTAGCAATCATACTTAGACTCGCTGGCGGGAACGCTTTTAGCACTGAAAAGTTAGCTAAAAACTAGTGCCGTTCTCGCTAATCAAGTTTTCACGCTTTATAGACAGGGCATGATATTGATGTGCCAAGATGTCTTGAAATAGTTATCGATTTTAGGAGAATGTTCCATGCAGGATTTACTCAAGTATTTGTCCCTAGCACCAGTGTTGTTGGCTGTTTGGATGACCATTACGGCTGGAATTTTGATTGAATTTAACCGCTTTTTCCCTGATCTACTTTTCCATCCGTTGTAATTAGGAAAAATGGGGAAAAGATTTAAATAATTCATTCCGGATTGGTAGGTAAGCTAATTAATATACAGCTCCTACCTTAGTTCGCTGAATTATTGAAATTTACCCTAAAAAACCTATTGACAATTTAAAAAAATAATTCAGAGTGCAGAATCCATAATCCAGAAGTAAAGTTGAATATTTCTGAATTAATTATTTCTGAATTATTAAGTTGCTGAATCCTGAATTTAGCAACTACTAATTCTGCATTCTGAATTGATAATTGTAAGCATTCAGCTATCAGCTATCAGCTATTAGCCTATGGGCTACAGATGGTGCTACTTGAGGTGCTATCAGCGATCAGCTTTGGGCTTGTGGGCACGCTACTGTTCGCGCAGCGTGCGTGTAGCGCAATCGGTGCTTATGGGGAAACTCACAGGGTCGAAGCCTGTGCGACGCTACTGTTCGCGCAGCACCTCAAGTAGCGCAATCGGTGCTTTTGAATAAAATAAGCTGACGGCTGACGGCTGACGGCACCTCAAGTAGCACCATCTGTAGCGCATATGCTTACGATAATTCAGAATTCGGTTGACCAAAAGTCTGGGTTTCAAGCCTGGCCAAAGGCCACGCTACTTGAGTTTCCCTTCTAGGGCGACTTTTTCCGAAATAAGGTATATTATATTTAAATGTGTAGCCTAGCACAGGCAGGATTCGTCGGTACTGCCCTATTTAACAACGAGCGTTTTGCGATGCTAGTACACGAGGCGCGAAAAACCTCACGGTGTGCTTACAGTCGTCGAATTAAATTCGCCACGGGTCGCACCGCTAAAACGCATGGGTCTTAACAGATACCGAAAACCAGTAAAATAACAACTTCAAAATATATAACGTACCGTGGGGTTAGAAGTTACCGTAAGAAGAGTGGAGCCTTAATCAACAAGTTTTAACCCTTTTACGCATAGCCGACTAACCATAAAGGCGACCCTCTGATAAGGTTTCGTCTCCGGCACACGGGAACAAGGAAATTCCCAACGCTTAGGAAGACAAGCCCACTGGGGTTAGTTAAATTAGGCTCGATATTTGGTTTTTAAACGGGTATTTGGCTTAAGTATTGCCTTTCAGGATAGCTAATTTTAAGGCATGTCCTAGAACTAAGAATCCCCGCTCTTTTAGGGCGGGGAGTGTCAACTTTTGTAAAATTGTTTGAAATGGCAAATCTGGCACTGCTGAGTGTATCTGACAAAACTGGGCTAATCGACTTTGCCCGTCAGCTAGTAGAAGAATTTGAATTTGATTTAATCAGCAGTGGTGGAACGGCTAAAGCCTTGCAATCAGAGGGTTTGCCGGTAACGAAAGTGTCTGATTACACTGGCTTTCCAGAAATTTTAGGTGGCAGGGTGAAAACCCTACATCCACGAATTCATGGTGGAATTTTGGGAAGGCGAGATTTCCCCGAAGATGTGGCAGAAATGGAGACAAACCAGATTCGTCCCATTGATTTGGTGGTGGTGAATCTCTATCCATTTGAACAGACTGTTGCTAAACCGGACGTGAGTTTAGCAGAAGCAATTGAAACTATCGATATCGGTGGTCCAACACTGCTGAGGGCAGCTGCGAAAAACTATGCTCATCTGACAGTGCTGTGTAATCCTAGTCAGTATCAGGATTATTTAGAGGAGTTGCGCCAGAATGGAAATCAACCATCAACTGAATTCCGTCAGGCTTGCGCTATAGAGGTTTTTGGTCATACCGCTGCCTATGACCATGCGATCGCATCCTACCTGATCGGGTACAAAGATCCAGTTTCCCTACCAAAACGATTTACCTTGTCTGGACAACAGCGCCAATCTCTACGCTATGGCGAGAATCCCCATCAACCGGCATCGTGGTATCAATCCGGAACGGTTCCCACAGGTTGGGCTGCAGCCACTAAACTTCAGGGTAAGGAACTCAGTTACAACAACCTGGTGGATTTAGAAGCTGCACGGCGGATCATTAATGAATTTACTGACACTCCAGCCGCAGCAATTCTCAAGCACACCAATCCTTGTGGGGTAGCCTTGGCAGAAACCCTCTCGCAAGCCTATCAGAAGGCATTCAATGCTGACTCTATTTCTGCCTTCGGTGGAATTGTGGCATTAAATCAACCCATTGATGCTGCTACAGCTGTTGCGTTAAAGAAAACTTTCTTAGAATGTGTAGTCGCACCAGGATGTGAACCAGAAGCTCAAGAAATTCTCAGTGCTAAGTCGAAGCTAAGGGTGTTGCTATTACCAGACTTACAGACCGGAGCAAAGCAAACTGTGAAAGCTATTGCAGGGGGGTTTCTGGTACAAGCTGCGGATGATGCCATGGATAATCCTGAGAATTGGCAAGTGGTAAGCCAAAAGCAACCTACTCCTGACCAAATGGCAGAATTATTATTTGCTTGGAAGGTGTGTAAGCATGTAAAGTCTAATGCCATCGTCGTGACGCGCGATCGCACAACCTTAGGTGTGGGTGCGGGTCAAATGAATCGGGTAGGTGCAGTCAATATAGCATTAGAACAGGCTGGGGAAAATAGCAAAAACGCTATCCTTGCTAGTGATGGATTCTTCCCGTTCGATGACTCAGTGCGGACAGCTGCTAAAGCAGGGATTGAGGCAATTGTGCAACCGGGTGGGAGTTTACGAGATCAAGACTCGATTCAGGCAGCAGATGAACTGGGATTAGTAATGGTGCTCACCGGTATGCGCCACTTTTTACATTAGTTATTTAAATTATCCAGAAGAAAATGAAAGTAAGTACTTGCCCCTATGTTTAAAAAACTACCCTTGTTAGAGGGGGTTAGGGGAGCCAAACCAACTAAACTTTGTAAGTCCTCTTGACAAAAAATACATATAAATTCAATATTTATGAGTATTTATCGTTTAAAATTTATTAATATCATATAAAGCGACGATGAGAATGGTAAAGTCATGCAACTGTGTAAAGATGCCTTAGGAATTCTCAAAGAAACTAGTCGAACTTTCTATATTCCAATTAGTTGTTTACCAGGAGGGTTACAAGAATCTGTTGCTTCTGCATACTTATGTATGCGTGCAATTGACGAAATTGAAGATGATTTTGAGCTTGATAACCCTACCAAGGCTTCACTGTTGCGAAAAATTAGTTTCGGTCTACAAGGTATAGGTAATGGATTCAGTGCCTCGGAATTATCTTTAGCCTTGAGTAAGCACGAACAGCCACTTCCAGAAGTAACCATTCGGATTGGTGAATGGGCAATGCTAGCACCGGAAACCATTGCACCTCGCATTTGGGAAGCTAGCGCAGCTATGGCAGATAGAATGGCAGCTTGGGCTGAATGCGGTTGGGAAATTAATACAGAAATGGATTTGGATGCTTATACTTATAGCGTTGCCGGCTCTGTAGGATTGTTACTTTCTGATTTATGGGCTTGGTATGATGGTACCCAAACTAACCGTAGTTATGCAGTTGGTTTTGGTCGGGGTTTACAAGCAGTCAACATTCTACGTAACCGGTCTGAAGATTTGACAAGGCAAGTGGATTTTTTTCCCAACGGCTGGGGCGAAGAAGAGCTACATAAATATGCTCGGAGAAATCTCTCTTTAGCTGATGCTTACACCAATGCTCTACTGAAGAATAGTCCAGCCAGAAATTTTTGCCAAATTCCCCTGGCTTTAGCTCATGCAACCCTTGATGTTTTAGCTCTCGGACAATCTAAACTAACCCGCAGTGCAGTGATGGGTATTGTTGAGGAATTAACAACTAAGTAGATCGGTATAAAAGTGTTCTATTTTATTAGGAATAGTTAAGCGATCGCTTAAGAACAACACACTGTCGTTTTTTTGCTGAGCTTCAATCGGGGTCAACCCTAGATTGCGTAAGGCTTTCAGCGACTGCGATCGCCATCTCTGTCAGAAATGCAGGTATAGCAATTCCAATATTGCTTCCAATATTGAGTAGAACACAAATCAACTGTAGGGGCGCACACCGTGCGCCCAATTGCTTATGGTAGATTAAATCAGACCTAGTTGTTCCAGAATTCCGTTACCAGTAAGCAACTCGGTAGCCAAGCCAATGGCGAAACCAAGCATTGCCAAACGGCCATTCCAGGTTTCAGCAAAGTTGGTGAAACCGAACTTAGATTCTTGCTCTTGAGTCATTGTTATAGATCTCCTAGGGTTTTGTTAGCTTCTGTAATATAAGTTAACCTATTTTGGGGATATTTGCAACATTTATTTATATTTTTCTAACCAAAATATGGTATATGCGGATACGCTTTGCCTGAAGTAGGGATAACTGGAGGCTATAGGGAGATAGGGTTGAACGCGCAGCGTGGCCTTTTGGCCAAGGTTAACAGGTTGATGGTTAACTGGTTGATGGTTAACTGGTTGGAGGTTAACCGGTTGAAGGTTAACTGGTTGAAGGTTAACTGGTTGAAGGTTAACTGGTTGAAGGTTAACTGGTTGAAGGTTAACTGGTTGAAGGTTGTTCGCGTAGCGTGGCCTTTTGGCCAAGGTTGTTGAAGGTTGTTCGCGTAGGGTGGCCAATAGGCCAAGGTACTAACCTTCAACCGACAACACCTACTAACCTTCAACCGACAACACCTACTAACCAGCAACACCTACTAAGGGGCAACACCTACTAAGGGGCAACCTACTAACCTTCAACTCTATGGGTTCACAGTCTAATGTCGATCGGGAACCCTTACCCCCAGCATCGGTACAGGTGATGAACCTGGACGGCTCAAACCAACAGACCTTTGCCTATGGCTGAGGTAATCTTGTCGGTCTCGACTGTCATCCAATTACTGGTGAACTTTACACTACTGTCAATAGACCTGATGACTTGTTTAACCTTAAATAAAGTAGCTGCTAGCTTTCCCGAGCCAAGGCAGAAGCTTAGTGATAATAAGCTGAACTGTTTCCCATAAGTTTTTTCCTGCTTCAACCGTTTCACCAGCTTCTTTTAAACCTTTGAGAGCTGTACAAGCCTTTTGCAAATTCTTAGCAGCAAAATCCTTATCCGGCTCTTCTCCTTGTGCTTCTTCAGGACTTACGCAACTGGCACAGTGGGGAGCTTGACTATAGTACTAAAGTACTATAGTCAAGCTCCGTCTGTGATCAGCCCTTTTTCAGATTAGTAATAGTAATTAATGGTCGTTCGTTTTTTAAATTTTCTGATCAAATCAGAGGAGGGTGCTTTAAAAAATTCAGTTAGTGATGAAATTTACTAAACTTAACTATTGTCAATACTTATTAAGTAGCCACCTCAATTATACTCTCACCAATTTAGCCGAACATTTAGAGCAGATTAGCCATGATCAAATCAACCGTTATCTAAAAAATGATAAATTGACCCCACGCTTACTGTGGGATAATGTCAAAGACTTAATTGAAATAAATGAGCAAGCTTATCTAGTTTTTGATGACACAGTAATTGATAAACGATACTCTAGAAAAATAGAGATAAGCCAACGACAATCTAGTGGTAATTCCCATGGTATAATTCAAGGAATTGGATTCATAAATTGCATATATGTCAATCACGAAACCAAAAAGTTTTGGGTAGTAGACTATCGTATTTATGACCCAGAACGGGATGGTAAGACAAAAATAGAACATGTTTTGGAGCATATCCAAAACCTTGTGTATTCTAAGGAGTTGCCATTTAGAACTGTATTGATGGACAGTTGGTATGCCACAAATAAATTAATGTTATATATCGAGGATTTGGGAAAATATTATTATTGTACTCTCAAACGTAATCGACTTGTAGATGATACTGGCAATCAAAAAGATTATCAAAGAATTGAATCATTAGTTTGGGATGAAAAAGAGTTAAAATCCGGTAAATTAGTAAAAATAAAAAAATTTACCGCCTCCAAAAAAGTGAAACTTTTCCGGGTAAGTGTCTCCACCGACAAAACGGATTTTATCGCTACAAACGATTTATCTCAAAATTCTACGGACGTTGTACAAAAAGAGTGTAAGGTTCGATGGAAGGTTGAGGAGTTTCATCGAGAATTAAAACAATTGACTGGTATTGAATCATGTCAATGTCGCAAGGGTCGTATTCAAAGAAACCATATTGCTTGTGCTATTTTAGTTTGGCTCAGACTCAAAAATTTGGCTTATAAAAGTAGTCAAACAATTTATCAAATTAAGCATGGGCTCTTTTCCAATTACTTAATTAACCAACTAAAACGTCCTGACATTACTATGTCTATAGTTTAGTTATTAGACTCTCGCCGTAGTCTAGCCCCACCATTAGTTGTGCCAGTTGCGTAAGTCCTGTTCTTCTTTAGCAGCTTCTAAATACTTGATTGCTTTAGATGTCTCTGCCTCCGGTAACTGTGAGCTGCGAAACAGTTCTTCAAGCTTAGTAATCTCCTCAACCACATTGGCTTGAGTCAATGGCTGAGAAGATTCAATTTTACCAATTTGTTTATTTTGGGTCAGAGTTGTATCCTTCTCCGCATTTACTACAACTTGGCTATCATAAATTTGACCAACGTTGAAATTGACTTGTTGAGAAGACTTTTCTTCTGGCATGACTGTAGCACGAGTAAATTTTACGTTTAATCTTTAACGAAATACTAGCTAAATAATATGACTTTTACAATTGTCATAATTTCCACTAATCATCTAAGTAAAAAATTAGTGGTAGCTGAATAATTTGGGTGTATCTCATATTTTAAAATATTGCGTAGTGGCGTGGCACAGCTAATTTGGTGCATTAGATTCTAGGTCTTCATCAAGTTCAAATACAGGATATAGGTGTTTAAGTTTGACTCGTGCATCTTCGGTAGTAAATCGCCAAACGACCTTGGCTGAACT
>NZ_JAAHIE010000639.1:0-3742 GCF_010671945.1 Moorena sp. SIO4E2 | reverse complement strand
TTGGGGATTGACCGCGCCTATTTTAAACTGCTGGAGTGGTTCAACCAACAAGAAGTTTTATTACCCTTTAAATTACTGACCTTACTAGGAAGGAAGGGTTATGGATGGATGGAATATGTTGAAAGCTTATCCTGTCCAGATGAAGAAGCAGCACGTCGATTTTACCAGCGGGCAGGTATCCTTTTAGGTTTGATGTACATTCTAGAAGGAGTAGACTGTTTTTATGAAAATATGATTGCCTGTGGCGAGTACCCCCTTCCGATCGATTTAGAAGCATTAATGCACAACAACTTTAAACTCGATCGAAACTACTCAGAAAGCTACCAGATTAAACCCATTGACATCATCTGGTGGAATTCAGTATTTCGCATTGGTTTGCTCCCAACAATCCGACTGAGTGCAGACATGAAAATGTCTTATGATGTTGGTGGTTTACGGGACGCTGGACAACAAACTTTACCATTTCAATGTTCCGCTTGGCGAGCGGTTAATTCAGATGCGATGAAGCGAGATAGGGAATTTATGAAAGTAGATGTCAATAAGAGCGTTCCTTGCCTTGACGGTAACTATCTCCACGCCTCAGATTATACCGATGAAATCGTTTTCGGCTTCAAACAAATTTACCGCTTTATTCTGGAACGAGGAAGCGAATTAACTACTAAAAACGCTCCACTCGAACAGTTCCATCGGCAAAAAGTACGCTATATTCTTCGCAATACAAAATTTTATACATCACTGCTGAGATCCCTGCTAGAACCAGCTTATTTAAGAGATGGAGTCCTGCGAAGTATGGAAATTGATATTGTCTCCCGAATGTCTCTAGATACGGGTCAAAAAGCCATCTACTGGAATCTTGTTAAGTGGGAAACTGAAGCCTTAGAGCAAATGGATATCCCCTTCTTTACCTTGCAAACAGATAGCACAGCGATCGATTTACCCAATGGGGAAACGTTAACTGGTTTCTGTGAAAAATCTAGCTTAGATAATGTAATTGATAAAATCACTTCCTTAAGCGAACGCGACCTAAATACCCAAGTCCGCCTAACTGAAAGTATCCTGCGTTTAAGTGCCATTTCAGGCAAACACACCACTACAAAGAACTCAAAAAAACAACCAGAAATTGATGCCGGAGAAGTTCTGTCACCACCGGAACTAATTGCCGAAGCCAAAGCGATTGCAGAGGAACTCAAAGCACTTGCAATTTATGCTGATGATGGTAGTGCAACCTGGATAGCGCCGCAACTCCAAGCAGATCGATACATCCTTCAACCCCTACGACTCGATCTGTATCAGGGAGTCGCTGGTCAACTTCTTTTCTTAGCTGCTTTAGAGCAAGTCACAAGAGATGGTGGTTACAGGGAATTAATCCAAGCTGCGGCTCGTCCCTTAAAAGATGCGATCGCCAAAACACCCATGTCAACCCTAGTTAAAAATGGCTATTCCATTGGCGGCTATACAGGGATTGGTTCTCTCGTCTATGCCTTTACCCGCATTTCTGAGTTTTTAGACGAACCCACTTGGCTCGAAGATGCGAGCTCCGCCGCCTCTTTAATATCACCCAATTGGATTACTCTAGACAAAAATTTAGATGTTTTAGGCGGTGCTGCTGGAGCAATATTATCTTTGTTAACCTTATACCAAAAAAACCACGATTCTACACTTTTAGAAACTGCATTCTGTTGTGGCGAACATTTACTTGTGTCTTGCACTAATAACAGCCAGGGGTTTAAAGGTTGGCATAAAATCGGCACTAACTTTGTGACGGGCTTTGCTCATGGTGCAGCAGGAATTGCTTATGCATTGCTACGTTTGTACGAAGTCACTGATGATCGACGCTTTAGGGATGCCGCTCAGGATGCAATTACCTATGAACAAAGTATCTTTGATGAAATAGCCGGAAATTGGCCTGATTTTCGAGATGCAATGGAAACTAATAGTAACAAAAGATTTATGACAGCTTGGTGTAATGGCGCTCCTGGAATAGGACTGGCAAGAATTGGAGGACTTTCTGTTTTCAACACCGCTCAGATTGAAAAGGAAATAGATGTAGCGCTTGAAACTACCCGCCAATTTACTCGACAAGGGAAAGACCATCTCTGCTGCGGTAATTTTGGCAGAGTTGAAGTACTTATCGTCGCCAGTCAAACTTTCTCACAAGCAGATTTATCCCAAGTCGCAACTCAGCAAGCTTCCTCGATTGTCCGTCGGGCGCAACGACGAGGTTCATATCATTTATTTGATAAATTTTTGCCTGGAATCTTCCATCCTGCCTTCTTTCAAGGAACTTCAGGAATTGGTTATCAGTTACTCAGACTGACTTACCCTGATTTATTACCATCAGTTCTCATATTGGACTGATATGGGCGTTGCTTAATAATGGAATGATTTTAATAGTTTTGTGGAATGGGCATCTTGCCTGTTCCTGGCGGTGCGACCCGAAGGCGCACCTTGAGCGAATTTAATTCTTAATGCGGAAAGCGCACCGGATATTTTCGGGCGGGCAGGATGCCCACCCTACTCCTATTCATTCGAAGATTCAGCAACGCCATCGCTTTACCCATCGGTGAGACGAGCTTTTTGATGCCCATATATCCCCTCGTGGTAGATCGCACCATCGACACCCAGTAATCAGAAGGTACAACAGACTATTTAACACATGACGATAGGGCGAATGAGGCATTCCTTTACCCCGTTTTTCTGGGTCAAAGGGGAAGATATCTTCAAACAACTTCCATTCCAAATCACTTAACCCTTCGAAGGGCCCAGCCATAGAGTCATACACCCAAATCAACCAAGGAATAGACTACCACATTTTTAGATTAGTGGGATAGGTTCCTAGCAGCTGATCGGCCTTTGATGATTTCAAACATGCTGTATCAGAACGCTCTGCACTCACGACTTATCGAATTTTTCACAGGCTGAGAATACACTGATTCAAGATTACCATAGATCATTAATCGTTCTCACTTCTGCCTGGGTGTCGTTTATTCAATTGAAAATCACTTACGTGCAGCCAACTGTAAATAAATATACTAAACCAGGTAGACAGGAGAGCAATTTTTAGGGCAAGATTATTTAGTTCAGAATATTGTCAAATGTCTGTTGTTTCTACGGTCAGGGTTACTGTGCCCGGTACTACCGCTAATCTAGGACCAGGTTTCGATTGCATAGGCGCAGCGTTAACTGTGTATAACCAGTTTAAAGTCACTCGCCTGGAATCGGTAAATTTTGGATCAGTCAAGCTTAAGATTGACGTTACTGGTGTGGAAGCCAACAAGGTTAGTAGAGATGAGAGTAATCTTGTCTATCGAGCATTTGCAACGTTATATGATCGTCTGGGAAAAACTCCGCCTCCGGTACACCTAGAGATTGATTTGGGGGTGCCTTTGGCACGAGGATTGGGGAGTTCGGCCACAGCGATTGTTGGAGGATTGATTGCTGCAAATCAGTTAGCGGGTAAACCTCTTTCTCAGCAGGAGGTAATGGAGTTAGCGATCGCAATTGAGGGGCATCCTGATAATGTGGTCCCAGCGCTTTTGGGGGGATGTCGTTTGACCGGTCGAGGTTTGGTGATGAAACCCCAAACACCCCAAAAAAAAGAACAGGATTGGGTAATTTGTGATGTTGCTTGGTCTTCTGATCTGGTGCCGGTGGTGGCAATTCCCGATTTCGAGCTTTCAACACAGGAGGCACGGCAGGTGTTGCCTGATAGCTATAGCCGTGCTGATGCAGTTTTGAATGT
>NZ_JAAHIE010000638.1:0-3742 GCF_010671945.1 Moorena sp. SIO4E2 | reverse complement strand
CGTGGCGAATTTAATTCGCCAAGGTCAAGCGCACCTAAGCGGTCTTGGGGGTTTCCCCCACTCGCTATTGCATCAAGAAGCGCAAGAGTTTGACTTCTGACTTCTGACTTCTGACTTCTGACTTCTGACTTCTGACTTCTGACTTCTGCTATACCTTTAATCAAAATTCCCCCCCTATTACCACACTTCCCACACTTCCCACACTTCCCACACTTCCCACACTTCCCGCGCCCCCGCCCCACACTTCCCACACTCCCCCCTCTGACCACCCTAATCCCTTGGCTTTAACAGAAACTGATCGAATTTAATCACCTCTGAATTAGGCGATCGCGTATCAAAGCGATAGCTAGTTACTATACCGGTGCCAGTATCCAAGATACTAAACACAGTCACGTCATTACTAGCGATATAAGGCAAGGGCTGGTTATTGTCTCCTAACAATGGCGCTATGGTTGGCCTCACTGGCTCTAATCCATTTGGGTCTCCAGTAGCGGAATAGTTTTCGTTATAACCAGTTGGTACTGGGCGCTTCTTCTGACCAACATAAGCACCATAACTATTCCCCACATTGGAGGATTCTAAAAAATGCATGCCATTACCATCAACAAAGCGATTCCATAGATGGGAATGCCCATAATACACCAACTGCACACCAGCAGCTTCTAACAATGGCACCACATCCCGAATGATATAATCCTGGTCTTTGGGGTACTCATAACGCACTGCTGTCACCTTACCCGTCCGATCCCGCTCAATGATCTGCACTGGGTCAGTATAAGCTGGGACAATATTGTCCCCTAGGCTATGGGGAGGATGGTGAAGCATCACAATTTTATACTTAGCTTGTTGGAACTCAGTGCTATTGAGTTCTGCCTGGAGCCATTGGTACTGGGGACTCCCTTTACTAACTGCTTCAAAGATATGTTGTCCGTATCCCCAAGCGATGGGATTGTCTAAATCTTGTTGCCGTTCTTGATACCTACCTTTGGCATTAGGACTTAAGCTAGGTGTCCGCCAAATATTAGTAATGTACAACACCACTAAGCGAATATCACCAAAGGTTACCGCATAATAAGGTTTGCCATTAGGTAGGTAAAAAATCTCGTTATAAGTGTCAGTATTATAGGTATTATTTTTTAGCCAAGCTTGGTAATAATTAGGGTCATTATCTGGATTTAACTGTTCAGCTTTTTGCTGATAGATGGCTTGTGCTGCAGCCCGAGGAAAAGGGTCATTGAATTGGCTATTCAAATCCTTTTCCATAGAAAAACGCCCCATCACTTCATGATTGCCAACTACAGGAAAGATCGGGGCATGTTGAATAATTTCACCGCCATGGTAGGTAGTTTGAACCCCATTCTTTTCCAATTGGTAATTGGCTCGACCCTGAAGACAGGGGAAAAAGGCACCACCCCGGTTATCATCAAACCATTCCGAAGCCCGGTCAGGAATATTAACTAAATCACCAACATAAAACACCCCATCGATTTGGCCTACGGTTTCTACCACCTTCTGGAGATTAGCTGCTGTCATCGGCATTAGTTGATGGTCAGAGGTCAGAAGAATTTTCTGGGGTGTCTCAGGGTTTGGTAGAGCACTGAGGCTATAGAGCTTGCTCCTGACAACTTGCCCATTCTCCTTGATACTGGTGACTTGATAGGGAACACGAAGACCAGGAGTCAGTCCAGTTACGATGGCTTCATGACGCCAAATATCCCGCATGATTGGCTTCTGGTAGACTTGGGAGTCTTCGGTCTGGTTGCCGACTCGGGATTTTTGGTCTTCCCGAGTGCGGCTGAGTTTAGTAGTAGTAGCAGTGGCCTTACGGTAAGAGGTCGTGCCGTAGGTAACGGTGTGGCGGGAGCCAGGAAAGTCGGTAAACCAAACCACCCGCACGGAATCTTCTGTAGGAAATTGTAAGAATGGGTCAGTCAGTAATTCGTAAGCGGATGTCATGGCTCGCTGCTGGGTAATTTGCTTGATAGTTGGGACAAGAACAATTACACCGATCACTATAGCTGCCATGAGGATAAAGCGACTGATAGAAAACTTGACCATGAAAGCTATCGGGCAGGGAATCGGGAATCGGGAATCGGGAATCGGAACCCACCCCTAACCCCTCCCAGGAGGGGAACGGGAATCGGGAATCGGGAATCGGGAATCGGAACCCACCCCTAACCCCTCCCAGGAGGGGAACGGGAATCGGGAATCGGGAATCGGGAATCGGGAATCGGGAGAAGAGTGTGGGGAGAGGGGGAAGTGTGGGGAGAGGGGGAAGTGTGGGGAGAACTAAGAAGTAGTTTTCGATGAAGTTGGTATAGCTTTGATCATACTTATGTTGATCATACTTATGAGGTAGATTCAATTTTCTTACCCCGACTCCCGACTCCCGACTCCCGACTCCCTCGGTGCGCTTGACCCGTAATTAAATTCGCCACGGGTCGCACCGCTCCCGACTCCCGTTCCCCTCCTGGGAGGGGTTAGGGGTGGGTTCCGACTCCCGACTCCCTGATACTTTAGCTGATCGAGTGCCTCAAACCCTCAATTTGTTTTTGTGGAAAGTATATTTTGGATCCTAAACATTTATGTAAAATATTCTTGCAATAATTACATTTGAGGTCAGATTAAAGTTAAATTAGATACAAAACTAACTGACTACAGGTTTTATAGAACTAAATCTATGACATTATTAACTACTAATCAAGTTCTTAAACAACTTAAGCAAGGACTGTCGTTACAGAAAGCCGAGCTGAGTCATATTGATTTACAGGGGTTGAATCTGGATCAGGCTCAGTTTGCCCATGCTTACCTACGTAATGCCAATCTCTCGGGAGCGTCTTGTCAAGAGACAGACTTTACTCAAGCCAATCTCAGCTGGGCAAACCTATCGGGAGCTACTCTGGTTTATGCCCGACTTTCAGGAGCTCAACTGAATCGTGCTGGTTTGGAGGGGGCGAATCTCCGAGGGGCTTGTGCAACAAAGGCTAAGCTGTGTGGGGCAAAACTAGATGGGGTTGAGGCTTCCTTAGCTCAGCTGCAAAAGGCTGATTTGAGAGAAGCAACTGGGAAAGGGATAACCTTTATCAATGCCAATCTCAAGATGGCGAATTTAGGAGCTGTGAATTTCCCTGAGGCTAATTTCAGTGGAGCAAGCCTTGATATAGCTAGCTTAGAGGCAGCTAACTTAATGGATACTAAGTGGGTTGGTGCTGATTTGGAACGAGCCAATTTAAGCCGTGCTAGTTTAGTCAGAGCAGATTTAACCTCTGCTAATCTGATTGTTGCTAATCTCAGAGCTGCTGATTTGACCGAGGTGATTTTGCGTGGTGCTCAGTTGCTGGAGTCAAGTTTGGAAAATGCCTTATTAAAGGATGTTGATTTAACTGAAGCGTCTTTATTTTCTGCGAATTTAGAAGGCGCTCGCTTATCTAATATTAATCTTAAAAATGCTGATTTACAGTACGCTAATTTAGAGAATACTATTTGGAATGGTGTTGATTTTTATAACTGCGAGGTAGCAGGTGCAGTGTTTACTGATGCTAAGGGCTTAAGTGCTCAACAGTGCCAATGGCTGAAGAAAAATGGCGCGTTGAATGTTCCTTGTGGGTAACAGCAACCTAAGCTATCAGCTATCAGCGGTCAGCGGTCAGCGGTCAGCGGTCAGCTATCAGCGGTCAGCTTTTAGCTCACGCTACTTGAGGTGCCGTCAGCTTATTTTATTCAAAAGTACTGATTGCGCTAC
>NZ_JAAHIE010000637.1:0-3745 GCF_010671945.1 Moorena sp. SIO4E2 | reverse complement strand
AATCCTTTTGCTGTGATTGTGGCTGCACATCGCACCACTCAGCAAACTGTTCAAAATCCCGAGGGACGGTATCAGGGCAAATTAACCATTGCCAAGAGTCTTTATCAACGAGGGTATAGTAGACAAGATATCCTAGAATTATTCCGGCTCATCGACTGGATGATGACATTACCGGATAGCTTTCAGATTGGGTTTAAACAGCAAGTCAGACGTTTTGAGGAGGAAAGCACAATGCCCTATGTTACCAGTATAGAGCGCCTTGCTCGTAAAGAGGGGATGGAAGAAGGCATTCTCCAAACTAGTCGAGAGACTCTTTTGGAAGTCCTTCAGGTACGATTTGAGGATGTGCCAAGGGAGTTGGTTGAGACAATTAACCAGATTGAGTCGGTCTCTGTGTTGAAAACCTTGCATCGACAAGGAATTACTATTGCTTCTGTTGAAGAGTTTCAGGGTTGGCTTGACCAATTGCTATCTTTTGAGCAGGAACAGGAGGAAGGTTGAATAGGGTGCATCTTTTTGTTGTAAATCTATAAATCAGGGGAGGGTGGGGAGGGTGGGCAGATGGGGGGATAGGGGAGATTTTTATTCAGGGTAATTATCCTGAGATGATATTAGCCTTCAATGGTCGTATTTTTGCAAAAGTGAGTCCACCCGGTTGAATACCGGTTATAGGGAGATAGATTCGGAAGTTTAAAAGGGGAGAGCGATGTTCCAAAAGAACCGCTTTGCGAACGCACATGTTGAAAATCATACCCTGATTCAGCAACGCCGTAATTTTTAGTTAAATTTAGTTAAATGATTTAACAATTCGAGATAAATCATTATGGAATAGATGTGAGAGTGTATGGTAATGTGAGCTAAAAAGGTGCAAAATTCGAGTATCATCAGGTTGTTGTAAAAGCAATTCATGTCTCAATCAGGACAAATTTTATCTCAATCTAATTCGGGAAAAGAACCTTGGCTGGCGGTCAATTTATCATCTTTTTGGCCGGGATTAGGTCAACTCTATGGAGGCAAATCCATTCGAGGATGGATTTTGATAGTTACTGAAATTCTCTTATTGAGTTTGGGTGTATGGTTAATAGTTTTTGACACGACGACAAATACAGGTCTCGGTTTCATTTTTTTGATAGCTGCTATAATAATTAGTTTATGGAATCTTTTTGATGCCTATAGTTGTACTAGAAAAGTCAATAATTTAAGCTTTGAACGCCTAAGGAAAGACAATAAAGATCCGTGGCTAGCTGTTTTTTTATCAAGAATAATTCCAGGACTGGGTCATTTCTATCTAAAAAAATATTTAATTGGTATTTTATTATTGGTTTTATTTATAGCCTCAACCATTTTCCCATTAGCTCCAATTATTTTTCAAGGTATTGTTGCATATTACGCTTATGTGGCATCACCAGTTCGTAGAGAAAGAACAAAAAACACTATAATCATCGTTGCTATTTTCATAATTTTGACTGCTTTGATTGCGCCCTTATCGAGAAATCTGGTAGAAGCTCGCTATATCCCATCAGGATCAATGCTGCCGACACTGCAAATTAATGATCGTTTAATTATCAACAAGTGGAGTTACTCTTTCCAAGAGATACAACGAAAAGATATTGTAGTTTTTTTGCCAACGGAGAAACTAAAAGAGCAAAATTTTAAAGATGCATTTATTAGTCGGATCATTGGTCTCCCAGGAGATAAGATAGAAGTCAATGGTGGCAAGGTTTATGTTAATAATCAACCGTTGGAAGAAAACTATATTGAAGAACCCCCTCAGTACAGCTGGGGTCCTGTAACAGTGCCGCCTGATTCTTACACTGTCCTAGGAGATAACCGTAATAATAGTTATGACAGTCACCATTGGGGATTTGTCCCTAGGGAAAATATTATTGGGAAAGCTACTAAACGATTTTGGCCTCTGGATCGGGCTGGTGCCATAAAGTAACAATAGAGCTGGTCAATCCTCTACCTTTTCCTAAGGCTATTAACGTAAAACTTCGGCAGGTATTACGATGAGTAACGATAATTATTATCCAAGACATAGCGTTGATTATTCAAAGCTACAGCAGCTTCTTTCGGAAGGTAAGTGGAGAGAAGCAGACTATGAGACATACCTTGTAATGCTAGAAGTAGTTGGTCGTAAAGAGGGAGATTGGATCAGACCAGAAGAGATAAAAAACTTTCCCACTACTGACCTCTTAGCTATTGATAAGTTATGGATAAAATATAGTTCCGATAAATTTGGATTTAGTATCCAAAAGAAAATTTATATTGATAATAAACAATCTGTAGAAAAATTATCAATACAAGACTCTGGAATCATATCTAATGAGTCGGTTGAGTTTGTCAAGCGTGTTGGTTGGCAGATGGATAGTTACAAAGATCTGATCTTTGACATTACTCAAGCACCGAAAGGACATTTACCTGGATGCTGGGCGTTTCGATTTTTTGGTTTTGGTTGGTATCTCATGTCGCACAAGGGGATATAGTTTAAATGTTTGCTCTTGAGTGCCGGTGCCACCAAAGCAGATACCTGTCTATCCCTCATTCATCCCGTAATTCAGCAACGCTGAATTTAAATATCCTATCTAAGGATGCTATTTTCCTTTGGAACCGCTTCGCGAACGCAAACAAAAACCTCCCGGAATAAAAGCGTTAAACTGTGGAAAAGTCCTGCTCAAGGGAGTCTTTATTTACTATAATTATATCAACTAATTTTTATGTTATATTGGCGTCAATTATTATCCCCGATTCCCGATTCCCGATTCCCGATTCCCGATTCCCGATTCCCTTAATTTTATGGATAATGATATCGTTTTGTTTCTAGCTACTGTTGGTTTACTGATCCTGTATCTGGTATTTTCTGCCCTAACTGAAATGGGTACTAAGTTTCCTTGGAAGAAATAGTTGATGGGTTTTATCAAGTGGTATAGCGCTACGGGTAAGTCAGAAGTCAGAAGTCAGAAGTCAGAAGTAAGCTATGACTAAGTTTCGGAGTTTAGGAATGTCAAACACCTTAATGCGTAGTGCTATATAGTAAATAATCTGGGTATCCCTTGTTGTGTAAGAAGTTTAGGACTAACTAAATAGCAAGAGGTCTACCCAGTCTTATTGATTTCTACATCTATTGGACAATAAAATATTGCCAAATAAAATTCGGTAATGTCTGAACGTCGAATTCGAGCCATGGAAAATAGCTGAGATTAATACCGTAAAAATTTAATAAGAACCCCAAAAGTAATTTCCCGGAGATTTTGGGTTATCACTGCGTAAAAATTCATCCATCAAGGTAAAAAGCTCTTCCTGAGAGATATGTCCATCACTATTCAAATCGAGTTTGCAAAAATTTTCCCTTGCCCAACTAGCATCAACACCATAGGCACTTACTAAATCTACATACTCTTGCTGACTAATTTCTCCATTGTCATCCTCATCAAGTAAAGCAAAAAAGACATCACATTGCAATTGAATAAGGGGTTCATAGGCATCTGAGTGAATCAGATTGTCGTAATACTTAAACCATTCCTCAAGGGTGATTTCTGCATCGCTGTTTTGATCAGCCAAACTCAAGTTATTCCACATGGAAACCAAGATTGAACGCAGATAAGCATATTGCCAAGAATTAGGTTTTAGCCCTCGTGAACTAGCCAGTTTATTCAAAATCAGATGAAAATCATCTTGGTTGAGAGTTCCACCTGAATCAGCATCGATATTATTGAATAATGTTGTTAATTTTTTTTGTTGTAAT
>NZ_JAAHIE010000636.1:0-3746 GCF_010671945.1 Moorena sp. SIO4E2 | reverse complement strand
GCGAACAGCTTAAAATAAACCTCTGCCCTTGAGAATTTTATAGTTCGAGATTAATGAGAATGAAAGTCTTGGAAAAAGCCCTACAACTAATCCTTAACAAAATACCAGTAGCTCAATTCTTCCAAAGCAATATCATTCTCTGGCTGTGGAGCACGGAAATAGGAATGGATCGGAATTAACTCAGCAACAGGATGTGCTGATGGTTCAGAAATAATCTGTTTGATTCGGCTCAAGTAGTTTAAAGCGGTGCTATCCCAGGTGTAATATTTCAAAACATACTGCTGACAACGTTTCTGTAACCTTTGCCACAGTTTTTGATCACAAAGTATTTCCCTGATTCCTCTAGCAATATCTGCTGGATCATTGGGATCGACTAACATACCATAGTCTTCATCCCCTACTTTTAGACTTTCACCGACACCACTATTTTTTGTCACTACTATCGGTAATCCAGCCGCTGCTGCTTCTAAAGGAGCAAGACCAAAGGGTTCAAACAGGGAGGTAAGAGTAAACACCGAACCACGCTGAGCAAAATACCGATAGGAGGCGGCTAATGCTGGTTGATCGGGTACTGAGAAAGCACTAATTTTACCCCACAAATTTTTTTCTCGTACTACTTCCCGGATGGGACCGATTACTAGTTTTTCGGTCTGTTGATCCTGGACTTTTTCTTGCAAGGGGTTATCCAATCCACCAGTAATCAGCACCACATTGGCTTTCTCTTGGACTATCACATCGTCAGCAAATGCTTGCACTAAACCTAGGAGGTTTTTCTTGGGATCTAAACGGCTGGATGCCAAGATAGCTGGTAGATTGCGCCGTGACTCACTGATATCCCGGCGCAATCGCTGTTCAATCAGTTGATAAGTCGCTTGTTCATTATGAGCGATCGCATCGGAACCAAAAACAGAAGCATTCACTCCCGGTGCAATCACGGCAAATCGATGATCATCTTCTACATCCACTGCTCCACGATAAGCATGATGACTGTACTGTTGGAACCGCTCTTGTGCGGTATTAGTAATATTGAGGGCTGAGTGGTTCATGCTCAACCGTTCGGCTAGGATCCGGTATCGGAAATTGTAATAGTGATCAATTTCCGCCAGATTCTCTGGAGTGACGTGGAGTTTATCCATTTTTTGAGCCCCTAGGGAATGACCTGTGAAAGTAAAAGGGATCCCGGTCTGTTGCTCAATCAGCACTCCACACAGTCCCCCATCACTATAGTGGGTAGTCATGATATCAGGGAATCGACCTTCCTCTCGATAAAACTCCAGGATGTTTGGTACCCAGTCTTGGACGAGATAGGGCCATAACAACTCCTTGCGCAGGAACTCTTGTAGTCCGGCTGGCAATCGGATAATCCGAAGGTTGTCTACACTCCCATAGCAATCAAATGTCTCGGCAAATTCTGGCCAATCCGGATCAATGATGTGGCGGGTGAGAATATCTACTTGGTGACCTTGTTTTGCGATCGCATCTGCCACTTGCCTGACATAAACCAACTGACCACCGAAATCGGGATGTTCGCTAATGTAGCTATTTTTATGGTCAAAATTACCGTGAGGGTTGAGAAATCCAATGTGCATCACACTGACTCGAATAAAAACAAACTGTTACCAAACCCTGACAATTCCTAGGATTGACAATCCGGGTTGAGCTTGTTTTGGGGCTCTTATGTTAATTAAAAATTAAACTTATAATTATATTATGAAATTGGGTGGTTTTCACGACACATTTAATAGTTTTTAATGTTAACTTATATTAAGAAGCCTCGGGAAAGACGAGATCTGTTGCATAAATAGCCAACAACAGGGTGATAACTACGATAGTTTAGTTACCTCCTAAAAACTGACTTTTACAAAAGGTCTAGGGTGAAGGCAGGGACGTTATTCGTAATCAATCGTAAACAAAATCAATCGTAAATAAATTCAGGAGAGGTAAGACATTCTATGGTTAGTTCTATGGTTGGTTCTATGGTTAGTGAAGCAAAGACCACTACTCCTCACCATGTGGTCATTGTTGGTGGCGGATTTGGTGGACTCTATGCTGCTCAGGCTCTGAGAAAGGCACCAGTGAAAGTAAC
Source organism: Moorena sp. SIO4E2 (assembly GCF_010671945.1). Taxonomy (NCBI): domain Bacteria; kingdom Bacillati; phylum Cyanobacteriota; class Cyanophyceae; order Coleofasciculales; family Coleofasciculaceae; genus Moorena; species Moorena sp. SIO4E2. The sequence goes on along the minus strand of NZ_JAAHIE010000636.1, from coordinate 1,660 downwards.
TCTAATCGATAAACGGAACTTTCATTTGTTCCAGCCCCTACTCTACCAAGTAGCTACCGGTGGCTTATCCGCTGGTGATATTTCCTCACCCCTGCGGGCAATCCTGAGTCACCAGAAAAATACTCAAGTGCTGATGGGGAAAGTAATTGGTCTTGACCCCAACCAGAAAACCGTTCAACTAGCAGACAAAGAAATATCTTACGACTCCTTGATCGTGGCCACTGGCGTTAGCCACCACTACTTCGGTAATGATCAATGGGCACAAGACGCTCCTGGTTTGAAAACCATTGAAGATGCCCTAGACATTAGACGTCGGATTTATTCTGCCTTTGAAGCAGCAGAAAAAGAAACTGACCCCGAGAAACGTCGCGCTTGGTTGACCTTTGTGTTGGTAGGAGGCGGACCAACTGGAGTGGAATTAGCCGGAGCCATGGCAGAATTGGCTTACGACACCTTAAAAAATGACTTCCGCGATATTGATACCTCCGAAGCGAGGATTGTGCTGTTGGAAGGGATGGATCGGATTTTGCCTCCTTACCCACCGGAGTTATCAGTAAAAGCCCAAAATTCTCTGGAACGGTTAGGGGTGACAGTACAGACAAAGACTCTAGTTACTAATATTGATAATGATATAGTTACCATGCGTCGAGGAGAGCAGGTAGAGGAAATTAACGCCAAAACTGTTCTGTGGGCAGCAGGGATGAAAGCATCTGCCATGGGCAAGGCGCTAGCAAACGCTACTGGTGTCGAGCTAGACCGGGCTGGACGGGTGATAGTACAACCGGATATGAGCTTGGCCGGACATCCGGATATTTTTGTGATTGGTGATTTGGCGAATTTCTCTCATCAAACCGGTAAGCCCCTACCAGGAGTTGCGCCAGTGGCGATGCAACAAGGCAAGTATGTATCTACTCTGATTCAGAAGCGCCTCAAGGAGGAGACAGTACCGGATTTCCATTATCAGGATTATGGTAATTTAGCGGTGATTGGACGGAATGCCGCAGTAGTGGATTTGGGGTTTGTTAAGTTCTCTGGTTTCCCCGCTTGGCTAGCCTGGATTTTTATCCACATCTTCTTCCTGATTGAGTTTGATAACAAGTTGCTGGTAATGATTCAGTGGGCATGGCATTACCTTACCTTTAAGCGCGGGGTTCGTTTAATTACCAACCTTGAGGAAGAACCAGCAGGGAATTTCGAGGAGAGAAGAGATTATCGGACGCCGGTACAGGTGTAGAGCTTTAGGGATTAGGGATTTAGGTAAGCTATCAGCTATCAGCATTCAGCTATCAGCATTCAGCCATTAGCTATCAGCTTATGCGCTACGCGCACGCTACGCGAACAGCCATTGGCCTACGGCCAAGCTACATCGAACAGCTTTTGAATAAAATAAGCTGACGGCTGACGGCTGACCGCTGACCGCTGACCGCTGAATGCTTACGTATTAAGAACCCTTACACTAAGTTTAAGTAGTAAAACCATTAACCTAAACTTTAATCCCTAATACCATTAACCTGATCCATGAGTCAGATTTCCTCTAAAACATCTACTCCTCCCTCGATTAATCTATTGGAGCAACCAGCCGCTTGGCTGTACAGTTTCTGGAAATTTTCTCGTCCCCATACGATTATTGGGACGAGTTTAAGTATTTTTGCCCTCTATA
>NZ_JAAHIE010000635.1:247-3750 GCF_010671945.1 Moorena sp. SIO4E2 | reverse complement strand
TTCCCTGTTCCCTGTTCCCTATTCCCTGTTCCCGACTTCTGCAAGAAGTCTTTAGATTAATTAACAATCCCTTCACCTATACCAAAACCAGTATACTGGCGTACTTCAGGTTCATGAAAAGCTAAAACAATATCCTGTTTTGGAACTCCCATTTCCACTAATCGGTTAGCAAGTCCTTCTTCGGTGCCGTCATGCTGAATCCAAATTTTTCCACCCTTGATATCAACATGTAAAATACAGCCAAAATCACGTTTATTCCCACGCCAACCAACATAGAGTAGTTGGTAGTGATCCTGCTCTGTATCAAAGACAGTCTGAACCTCATACTCTGGTGCAATTGTTTGCCGTGAAGCCCGTTGAGCACGTTCGGAAAGAAGATTTCGAATATACTGGCGATATTGCTCTACAGCCATTGAACAATTACCTCCTGTTTCACATCATAAATTAGTAATCTAATCTGATAACGATCAACTGCTGCCATGATGAAGCGTCGCTGGAAAAAACTCTCATAAATTGGCTCTCGCACAGCCAAATAAAGCTGGCGATCGGCTTCCATCCTTGCCAGTGCATCTCGGTAGTTTAGGAATTGCCCCAATGCCATATGAAAGTCGGAAACCTTGGATGGGCTGATAAAACTTTTGACTTCAACAGCAATTTTCTGATTTTTTCGTTCTGCTGCTAATAGTTGCTCCGCTCCTAAATCAATCTCAAAATAGACATCATCGATCCTAATTTCGTAAGGGTCTGCCGTAATCTTCCAGTTGTCTTTTTCTAAAGCAGTTCTAACAACAAAATGAAACCGATCTTTAACCATATCAACCTTCTCAGCATAGATCCTTTAACTCCGTCTACCCTAATTTAATAAACCTGGGGGATATTGCAGTCTCTCCCTGCTGATTCGCACTTGTCTTGCACTCCTTCAGACATATCAGACTATTTAGATGGCACTACATTTTATTGTATATTATAGCAATTCTACAACTTGTGAGGTACATATTTCTGGGTTTTAGGGAGCAGCAATGCAGCGCGGTCTTGGGGAGGCAGCGCCGCCAAAGGCGGTCTCCCCCATGAGCGACTGCCGTGGTTTCCCCCACTCGCGCTTTGCATCAAGACGGGAGCAGGGAGCAGGGAGCAGCTAAGATGAAAATCGGAAGTGGGAAAAACTAATGTGTACCTCACAACTGCAAGAAACGCTATATTTGATTATTTATTGATGGAGTCGCTGATGAATGTTACTAGGTACTATGGATAAAAGTGCTCTGTCAATTCCTTTTGCTTAAAGGAGATAAAGCTAATCCCAGGATCCTCTGTGCCTAGAGGGTTTACCCACAAGGAAGTGAACAAGAGCAACTTTACAATCTAGATGCCAAATTTAAAAATGGGAGATGAATTACTGAAAAATGTTATTTGGGTTGGACCTTCAAAAAAGGAACTTTTAGGGTTTCCTGAAGATGTTATCGATGAAGTTGGTTACATTCTCTATCGGGTTTCAAAAAACCAAAATAATCCTCATATTAAACCTTTGAAATAATTAAATGGAGTGTTTGAAATTGTCAGCGATTATAAAACAGATACTTACAGAACAGTATATGCTGTAAAACTTGGGAATACTATTTATGTTCTCCACGCCTTTAAAAAAAAGTCAAAGACAGGTATTAAAACTCCAAAGCAGACTATGGATTTAATTAAAGAACGCCTAAAACAAGCACAAGATATTGCCAAACAACAAGATTAATAGCACCAAGGATAAAATAATGCCAGATTATACTGTAAGCTCAGGTAACATTTTTGCTGATTTAGGATTTATTAATGCTGAAGAAAAGTTGGCTAAGGTTAAACTAGCTTCACTCATTTTCGATATTATTGATGAAAGGCAGTTGGCTGATTCAGATGTGGCTATGATTTTTAAAATTGATCCTGCTCAAGTCATGGATTTAAAAAATGGTCGCTTGCAAGGGTTTTCCTTGGAAAAACTGTTATTTTTTTTGGTAGCATTAGGTCAAACTATTGAAATTAGCGTCAGTCCAAAACCCGAAACTGTATCTAGTGGGAAGATACAAGTAATCCGTCAATCTTATGCTTGAATATAACCCTTCAAGGGGTAAGTGACTGTTGGGCTACCGACTCCTGACTCCCGACTTCCTAAAAAAAATCGGTCAAGTTTGGTTAAGCCCAATTCTTGACCGCATTGAATTTTTCAATATGTCAGAAGTACAACTAAGCTGTACTTCTGACATAATAACTCCAAATTGACTATTACGTTGTTGTTGAATTAGTCAGCAACTGCTGGAAACCAACAACATCCCAACTCATACTGCTTCATCCTGCTTCACAAAACAACCTTCACGATTCCTGTTGGCCAGGGATTTTCATCCCTGGCAAATTCCTATCCTAGTCTACGTTGAAATATCGAATCAAAAAGGTCATCACCTGACCAGGCTTTCCGGTAGGCTCCAGAGTGCTCCATTCGTCGGGGTGTGCATACTTAAGGGCATACACGGCATTAATGCTGTTGCGAACCTGTTCAGGAGTACCGACCAAGACGTGCTTGGCTTTTTTGCACTTACGGCATTGGTCACCAGAATTTTCTGGGCAATTAGGATTGTTGAGATTGTGATCTGAGTTGGGGTTAATGTTGTTAGTCATTTGGAGTTTTGTGTTTGAACTGTGTATAATATTAATATATTAATTTATTGACTAAATATCAAGGGGTTTGGGAATTTTTTTTTATTAGGAAATGGGGAATTTAGAATTTAGAATTTAGAATTTAGAATTGAGAATTGAGAATTGAGAATTGGGAATAGATTAATCGTAGGGTGGGCAGTGGAGCAGACGGATACTATCAACTTGTAATCGGTTTTATCGGCACTGCCCACCGACATAAAATTAACTAGAAAATAGGAGTTATTTGTTTAGCTTTTTAATAAAATTAATGGTCTGGTGGGCAGTGCATCATACCAATTTAAACGCTGACAATTGGTTTGCTAAGCACTGCCCACCCTACATCTATTACTTTTGCCTTAATAACCACTGCCCACCCTACATCTTTTGCTGGTCTGGTGGGCAGTGCATCATACCAATTTAAACGCTGACAATTGGTTTGATAAGCACTGCCCACCCTACATCTATTACTTTTGCCTTAATAACCACTGCCCACCCTACATCTTTTGCTGGTCTGGTGGGCAGTGCATCATACCAATTTAAACGCTGACAATTGGTTTGCTAAGCACTGCCCACCCTACATCTATTACTTTTGCCTTAATAACCACTGCCCACCCTACATCTTTTGCTGGTCTGGTGGGCAGTGCATCATACCAATTTAAACGCTGACAATTGGTTTGATAAGCACTGCCCACCCTACATCTATTACTTTTGCCTTAATAACCACTGCCCACCCTACATCTTTTGCTGGTCTGGTGGGCAGTGCATCATACCAATTTAAACGCTGACAATTGGTTTGCTAAGCACTGCCCACCCTACATCTATTACTTTTGCCTTAATAA
>NZ_JAAHIE010000635.1:0-147 GCF_010671945.1 Moorena sp. SIO4E2 | reverse complement strand
CTTAATAACCACTGCCCACCCTACATCTTTTGCTGGTCTGGTGGGCAGTGCATCATACCAATTTAAACGCTGACAATTGGTTTGCTAAGCACTGCCCACCCTACATCTATTACTTTTGCCTTAATAAGCACTACCCACCCTACATCT
>NZ_JAAHIE010000634.1:0-3758 GCF_010671945.1 Moorena sp. SIO4E2 | reverse complement strand
CTTAGATCCGTTAACTATTTTTTGCCCTCGAAGCTATTTTCCTAGCACCGTGCTATTGACTTTATTCAGTTAATATGCGTGCCAGATGACTTGTGCAGTTTCTTCGATAGGCTAAAGGGAACCATAAATCTGTGAGGACTGGGGTATGACTCAAGAATTAATCGATCTCAGAATAAGTATCCTAGAGGGACGCTACGCAGATGCCTTAGCAATTGTAGATGAGTTGGAACAGATGACTAAACGCGCAACTCTGCATCAGATTGAATCCTATTTAAACAAGGCATTGATTAACTTGATTAAAAACCAAGTAGAGGAGCGTTTGGCAAATTCTTGGGCAGCTTCAATTCGTGATTTCATTCGGGAAATCCAAAAACTGAATCTCAAAGATAACCAAAAATCCTATACTATCAATGCTGATCAATGGCAGTCATTGATTGACAATGAACTGGAGGCAGCAATTTCCACGGCGAGTGTGGAGGTTCTCAATGGTGCCTATACTCCAGCTCAACTTTCAAAACTAGTAGATAGAGCTCAGCTCAGGCAAACAACTCAAGATTTGCTGGCTTTGACATACCTCCATTCAAAAAAGGATTTACCTTTATTTATTAATGACTATTTAACTCAATTACCAGGAGGTTCTTATTGGAACCAAGATATACAACGATAAATCGAGTTATTCACAATCGACAATACCTATGACTTCCCTTCCTTTCTTGATGCAGTCGCTCATGGTTTTGGTTCTGTGTGAGGAACCTGCGTCCGCACCTTCTCAGCCCCGTGGAAACCACGGCAGTCGCTCATGGTTTGAAGTTACCGTAAGACAGGGGAGCCTTAATCAATAAGTTTTAACCCTTTTTTGCATAACCTACCAACCATAAAGGCTCCCCTGTCTAAGGTTTCGTCTCCGGGGGGGACCACGGCAGTCGCTCATGGGGGAAACCCCCGCATGAAGGCGCTGCCTCCCCAAGACCGCGCTGCCTCCCCAAGACCGCTTAGGTGCCCTTGACCCGTAATTTAATTCGCCACGGGTCGCACCTCTGCATCGCTACACCAACAAGTTACAAGGGTTTGATCTGGTTGGTGATCACTACAAACCCGCAGTGCTAAATCAGGGCAGGTTACTGATGCCGGAGTTGGGATTAAGTTTAGGTTTGTGGCGTGGCAGTTTTCGCGATATCCCTCGATTATGGTTACGCTGGATAACCCTTAAGGGGAATTTGATTCCTCTAGCAAGCGAGGAGTTGGCACAAGCTAAGCAACGAGCAGAACGTTTGGCGGCGCGACTGCGTGAGTTAGGTATTAATCTAGACCAATTGGATTAAGTTGCTGTCTTAATGCAGTCGCGAATCGGAGAAACCCCTACAGGTCGGCGCTGCATTGCTGTTAAGGATTTGTGCGAACGCGCCCCGCGTGGCCTACGGCCAATCGCATTTTCACAACAATCACTGCATCAATGGCCAGTACTTTTAGTTCAGATGAGGATTCACCTGTCAAAACTACCCAGAGAATTGTCTTACAAAACGTCAGTTGGCAGACGTACAAGGCGCTATTGGCAGACTTAGGAGATCATCGAGCCTCGCGTCTTGCCTATGCTCAAGGAATGCTAGAAATCACGATGCCCTCAGATCGCCATGAGACATACAAGCAGCTGCTAGAACGGATGGTGAATACCTTAACCGAAGAACTTAATCTTCGGGTCAAAGGGTTTGCTTCTACAACCCTGAATCGGGAGGATTTAGAGCATGGTGCAGAACCTGACTCTTGCTACTACATCGGCAATGTTGACTGTATTCAAGGCAGGACAGTAGATTTAGCCAATGATCCTCCACCAGACTTGGTGATTGAAGTCGATATTACCAGTTCATCCAGTCGGCGATTTGGGATTTACAAGCAGATAGGAGTGCCTGAAGTTTGGCGTTATATAGGACAAACTGTAGAAATTTACCGGCTGCAAAATGGAGAATATGTTCGTTGTCAGGACAATTTCACCTTTGAGATTCTCTCTGTAGAGATTATCAATCAGTTTTTGCAGCAGGCAGAAACCCAGGATGACACTACCATGATTTTAGCTTGGCGTAAATGGGTGAGGGAAAATCTACCAGAAGATTAACGTTGCGGCTTAAGTATTTGCTTTTAAGGCATTGCTGAATAGAGTATTCAGCAACGCCTTAATGAGGATTATTAAGGCGTTGCAACCTAAACTTATCCTGGAATTTATACAGACTGAGATTTCTAGCTTAGATTAGGGACTTGCGTCTAAAAAAAATCCCCATTAAAGTAGGGTGGGCCAAGTAATCTAATCTAGAATACTCAAAAAAACAAACTGTTTTTGCCCACCCTACAAGCTGATATTTCTAGCTTAGATTACAAGAGCCATACTAGTTATTAAGATAAAGCACGATTAGCGCGCTCTGGCTCATGGCGTAATCAACCGTTGGTGGAGATCAAGACTCTTTGTCCCATTCAACATCTTCTTTCTTTGCCTCGGTAACAGCACGTTCTAGAAGGTAAGCAGCAAGGTTCGATAGAGGGCGTCCATCGTAATCAGCCCATCGCTGTAAATCGTCTGCAATCCGGTCTGGTAAGGTTACTTGTATACGTTTGCTCATAATCTCTATTATAAGTTCAACTGTTATTTGATGTCAAAATTTACCTGATTTGTACTTAAAATGTATTTTTTGATACATAAAAGTATAATATTGATGTAATTACCAGCAAGTTTCCTATGGTAGAAACAGTTAGAGAAAAAAGCGATCAGCCTCCTACCTATCAGCAAGCCTTAGACGAATTCGGCATCACACAACTGTTGTCCCATTTGAAGCACTACGGCGATGCCGACTTCAATGCAGAGTCAATGGATATAGAAGAACCAGAACTAAAAACTCTAGCTACCGTCCTCATCCAGCACCTAACTCAGAATCTGACCGGAAAACTGATAGCCAGTTATTTAAATACCATCCGCGAGGTCGAATCAGATATAGTGTTTGACCCCATTAAAACAGAAATCGCGCCACCATCAATAGACCCCCCAGCTACTTGGAACCCTAAAGCAACACCCCGTTATCAAACAGGCTCACCCATTAGGTGGCGACCTCTAAACGGTCAAATGGACTGGGGTGTTGTGATTGGATTCTTCTACGCCTACGCCAGGCATCAATGCCAATGGGCAATTTGCTACCTGATCTGGCTTGACAAAGACTCCCCTAGTGCAGCTTGGATCGTTGCTGACACCGCTTGGGAAGAAGACATTGAACCTCGGCATCCTAAGCGTACGGTAACAACCAACTATCAAGATTCCTATTCTTGGACTTGCACTGAGGCTCTTGGCCCTAGAAATTATTTGAAATCCCCCAATGTGCTACGAACTCCCTCTGGGAGATACCGTTTCGATGATCAATATAGAACCCCTCCCCGGACTCTAACTCAACGAGAGCAAGATCTAATTGAACTCTACAGCAACTGCCAACTGGGTATGACTCCTAGACAATTCTATCATAAATGGGATGTGAATTACGAACAAATCGCTAGTATCTGCTCTCGCTCAACTGCCACCGTTCAGCGCTGGTTTTCCAGCGGTCACAACTATCGCCGCCCCCAGCCAATTGATTTGCGCCATCTTGCCCTGATGGATTTTCTCTTGGAGCATTTTGAGGAGATTCCCCAGGTAATTAGGAATTTGCTATGTCCTGATCATCAACAGCAAATTGGGGATGGGTAATGGGTAATGGCTAACAGATATAGCAGAAGTCAGAAGTCAG
>NZ_JAAHIE010000633.1:0-3759 GCF_010671945.1 Moorena sp. SIO4E2 | reverse complement strand
TGGGCAAAGTGCATTTAATACTTCTAAGGTAAACGAATCTAGATCTATAACAATGTCTTATCCTACTCAAGAGTCAGAATTCAGTAGTCATGACAATTTTGAAGTCAGTCAATCATCTGCACAACTAAAACTTTATGGTGCTCTTCGGAGCCGAGCTGCGATTGTGCAGTGGTATCTTGAGGAGTTGGGAGTGCCCTATGAGTATATCTTGCTGGATATGAAAGCTGGAGAGCATAAACAGCCGGAATACCTGTCGATTAATCCGATGGGGAAAGTGCCAGCAATTGTGGATGGGGACTTCAAACTTTGGGAGTCGGGAGCAATTTTGGTTTACCTAGCTAATAAGTATGGAGAAACCCCTAGTTCTCTGGAAGAACAGTCAGACATTGTGCAGTGGGTGTTGTTTGCTAATGCTACCTTAGGACTAGAATTGTTTTTGGACGATAGACGGGAGAAAGAAACGCCCCGTTTGTTGAAGCCACTAAATGAAATATTAACCGATAAACCGTTTTTGTTAGGGGATAATTTAAGTGTGGCGGATATTGCAGTAGGGTCTTATTTAGCTTATGCCAAAATACTGGTAAATTTGGATTTGAAGGAGTATCCAGCTGTTGCTGATTATCTGATGCGTTTGTCTCAACGTCCAGCTTTTAGAGAAACTATTGGTAATCGGTAATCGGGAGATATAGCGCTACGCGCAAGTCAGAAGTTAGAAGTCAGAAGTCAGAAGTAAGCTTAGACTTACGTTTGCTGAGTTTAGGAGCGATGCAGAGGTGCGACCCGTGGCGAATTTAATTCGCCAACGGAAAACGCACCATTACGGTCTTGGTGGTTTCCCCATGAGCGACTGCATCAAGACAATGTCAAATACCTTAATGGGTAGTGCTATAGGTAGATAGGGAGATAGAGAAATACTGCCAACGCTTACCATAAACTAATAAAGATTATGTGAACTAAATTTAAAGTTTTAGTAAATTTTTGTAACAACTCGTTATAGTCGCTTCTGAATAGTTTTGATAAAATAAGGCTGCTACAAAAAAATTCTATAATTCCAATCGGCGATGACCAAAGCCAATTCTGGACTTTACTTTGCTCTGATTCGGTGTGAGCAGGCTTGGGAGTATTTAGATTGCCCAACAAATACTTTATCTAAGGAAAAAGCGTTAGAAGTTTTATCGGCTAGAGATGCTCTTCAAAAGGTATTGAAAACTCAGGAGCCAGTGGCTGTTGATATCCTATCCCAAGTGATGCAGCTGGATGCCAAGTTGAAAGAAAATTCTGGTAGGATCCTGAAAGTTATTAACTTGGCTGACTGTCGGGAAAGTTTGCCTGCTCCCCCTCAGGATTGGTGGTGGCATTTAGACCGCAAACAGGTTAACTGGTTAATCAGAGGGCTGACTGTAATTACTTGGACCGGTAGCTTAGGGCTATTGGCTAATATTGCTAGTCGGTTTCTGAGTGGAGGAGTGGGGGTTTTGGGCGCAGCAGCAGTGGTTTTTCCTAGTTTATTGACCTTGCTGAAAGCTAAGAGTGAATTAACGGAAGCAGGACGAGAAGGGCTGGAAAAACTTATCGCTAAATTAGGCATTCCCCAATACCATCAAGAAGGAGCAAAATTTGGCTCTCTTGTGGGTTTGGGTGGGCTATTACTGGGCTTTTGGTTGCTTTTGCCCTTATTTTCTGAAGCTTACAATGATCAAGGACAAGAAAACTATGATCAGGGAGAGTTGGGCACTGCGGAAGAGAATTATTTGAGAGCGATTGCTTTGAATCCCGATAATGTGGATGCTCACTACAATTTGGGCAATCTCTATGAGGACTTGCAGCAGTTTGATAAAGCCCGCACTGAGTATCTGCTAGCAGTGAAAGGGGATGTGCCAGAAGCCTATAATAATTTGGCTCGCTTGTTGATTAAAAAGAAGGAATATCCCGAAGCAGTAGCTCTACTTAATAAAGGTCTTTTAGAAGCACAGAAGCAGGATAGTTTTGCTGAGGTTAAGTACAACTTGTTTAAAAATCTAGGATGGGCGAAGTTTCAGCAAGGTTCAGATCTAGATCCTGAGGCAGAGCAGGCACTAAAAGCTGCAACAGGTATTGCCAGTAATCCAGACTTGGCTCAATATTTGCCGAATCGGGGGTCAGCTTATTGTTTATTAGCCCAAGTGCTACAACGGCAGAAAAATCCTGGAGCTATCCAACAGTGGCAGCAGTGCTGTAAGTTGGCTTCTACTGTCAATGCTGATGAAGATACTTGGTTAAATCTAGCTCACAAGAACTTAAAGAAGGCAGGAAAATCATGCACAACAAACCGATGATTTTAAAAAAAACCTTAACAGGGGTGGTTTTTGGTCTAGCGTGCCTTGGGTTATTAGCTGGACCTGATTTGGCTTCGGATCAAAGACATTCAAGAAGTCTTAATTTTATTTACGACATTGAAGGGGATGTCAAGATCAAGCGGAGTGAATGGAACGACTATCATAATGCCAATGTGGGAGATTTAGTCAATCCCTCCGACCAATTACTGCTGGGAACTGGTGCATCAGCGAAGGTGAGGTGTAGCAATTTATCGGTTTGGCATTTGCAAGGGGATTCTGCTAACAGAGTATCCGATGGTTGTCCTTCTGTAATACTGACTAACCCTCGCCCTAACAGCCCTCGGGTGGCACCCCGCGCCCCTAAACAGAGAATTCCCTACATCATCACCCCTCGCCATACCGCTTTACTGAATCACCGCCCCATATTCCGTTGGCATCCAGTGCCTGGAGCAACTAGCTATCAGGTTTCAGTACAAGATGCTAGCTTAACCTTGGACTGGCGGACGAAAACCAGCAAGACAGAAATCGAGTATCCTGGTGAACCTCCCTTACAACCAGACTCCTATTATCTTGTTACCGTAAAAACTGACAAGGGATACTCCTCTGATCAAGAACAGGGAGTTGACTTAAGTTTTACCCTATTGGATTCCCAAAACGCTGAGTCAGTAGCAACAGCAGTCGCCCAAGTCAAACAACAGCAATTGACCCAAGAGGTAGAAACCCTGACATTAGCCTATCTTTACCATAGTTATGACTTGAAAGCAGAAGCCATAGAGTTACTAGAAGGGTTGGTAACAGAGGGAAGCCAAACAGCAGCAGTCTATCAACTGTTGGGAGATTTATACCAAGAGGTGGGATTGAGCCAGCAGGGGAAACGTCTTTATTTACAAGCTTTGGAACTAGCTAAAGGTACTAGAAATTTAGAAGGGCAAGCTCAGGCGCAAGTTGGATTAGGACAAGTAGAAGACAGTAAAACTGAGGCCATAGAGTGGCTAACCAAAGCACAAAAAAATTATCAAAAATTGGGTTATATAACGAAAGTTCAGGAGGTAAAACAATGGATCAACAAGTTTCAGTAAACCCTATTCAAACACTGACCTAAACCGACACCCTAGACTCATGACCCAACGCGACGAAACCCGCACCCAAGCCCAACAACTTTTCGCTCAGGGGATGCAACTGTATGACCAACAAAGGGCAGAACCCTCCAGACAGGCAATTACCAAATGGGAAGCAGCACTTATTTTATGGCGTCAATTAGGGAATAAATCTCAGGAAGCTTTGACTTTGCTTTGGATCGGTCGTGTTTGCAGTAATTTAGGATTTAAGCAAAAAGCCCTTGAATACTACAATCCAGCATTATTAATCTTTCAAGCAATTGGGCAACGCACAGGGGAAGCAGTAACTCTCAACAATATTGGTCTTGTCTATTCTGACTTAGGAG
>NZ_JAAHIE010000632.1:0-3765 GCF_010671945.1 Moorena sp. SIO4E2 | reverse complement strand
GCTGATAGCTGATAGCTGATAGCTGATAGCTGATAGCTGATAGCTGATAGCTGATAGCTGATAGCTGATAGCTGATAGCTGATAGCTGATAGCTGATAGCTGATAGCTGATAGCTGATAGCTTACCTCAAAAGGTGTTTGTAAAAAAATATTAACAATAATTGACAAACACCACCTCAGCTAACTTTTTTAGTTATAATACTGGTATCGGAATAGTAAAGGAAGTCCACTGATGAACAAGTCCGTTTGTACTACTGAAGCCGCTTCTCTGTTAGGTATTTCTTCTCGACGCTTGCGTCAACTTCTCAATGATGGTCGCGTCCGGGGTGCTTATAAAAGTGGGAAATTCTGGATTATTCCTCTGTTCAACAATCTGCCCCAAATCATAGAGAGAAAGCGTGGACCAAAGGGCAAATGGCGTACTACTCGTCCCCCAGCTCTGGCCAAAATCAATGTCAATCGCAATCGGATTGGCAGCAACAATCACAAAAGCCCAGAAGAGCGTCAGCCAGTCATTTCAGTAAAACGAAGCGGCAACAATCTCTACGGCAATCAAGTCGAAATCCTCGGTCCTTGTCGGATTGTCTATCAGCCCGATAAGCCACTGGGTTGTGGCGCTCGTCTGTGGATCGAAACCTTCAGTGATATTCACTTCATTGGTGGCAGTTTTCCGGCCACTGCCTAATGCTCACAACCAAAATTGAATCATAGCCTTTCTCGCAGTTATGAGGTACAGTCTTCTGTGACGTTGATTCTGTGCTTGATGCAACCCATCGCTATTCGCGATTCTCTCTTCCCGATTCTCTCTTCCCGATTCCCGATTCCCGATTCCCGATTCCCGATTCCCGATTGATTCCCTTTGCTATACTGAACAGGATCAAAAGTATACTTCCGACTAATCCGAGATGGGATGGAGAGATAAAAAACTCGCTATTAGAAAAAATAATTAAATTCACAGCAATCGATATCGGAATAGAAGTGGTCAGTAATCCTAGAGCAAATTCCGTATCAAATGTTGGGTGAGTACGCCGATGTTGCTCTTGGTCGAGCATATTAATCTGGGAAGCATACAACAACGGCCACAAACTGCATCCGCTTTGGGGTAAAACTACAGCTAGTAAAGTTTCTGCTAATGTATCTGGTTTAAACAAAATCAGTACTGCTGCACTAAACCAGAAGCCTACTGCTGAGCGGACGAGTAAAATTAGTAAAATTTTCCGTAATTGTAAGGTTTTCGGCTTCAGAGAAATCCCTACAAAAAACAGAATCATGGGAGTAGTGCAAGCCGCTAACCGTTGCAGGGCCTGCAACACTATTTCTGGGATAAGTGTTTTACCTAGATTTAATGCTCCTATGGACAAACCCAGTAACAACGCTAAATTTGCTGGTTCTTGGATCAGTGTCAATCCAATCCTTTTAAATTTGCTGAAATTGATGTGGAAATTATCAACACTGCGTTGGTGTAGATACATGGCTAAACCATAAAGACCGATTAGCACAAAACATTTATTCCCTACATCCATCAACCCGGCTAGAGCTAGTCCTTGCTCACCTAAAAATTCCTGAGTAAACGGATAAACTGTTAAGCCAGGAGCTAAAGAGGCAAACATCAATATCAACGAGCGGGCTTTAGCTTTTTCTTTGCTAGGAATCACCAAACCTGTCAATAACCATCCAATTCCTAACAAGAAGACATTGATAGCAAGTCCGAAAGCCGGTAGAGAGAGTAAGCCTTGACTTATATCAATTTTGATCGTGGATAGGAATAGAGCAGCAGGCAGTAAGGCATTGATAATTAAGGTTTTAATGGCACCAACTGCTACAGGTTTTTGAAATTTCCCTTTCAGCGCATAACCAATAGCAATGAAAAGCACCAGGGGGATGACTTTATCAATAGCCAAAGTCCTCAACCTTTACTGGATTTAACAGTGTCTTGACGCAGCAGTACCAATTCTCGATCCAAATCATCGTAAAATCCCTGACGAGCTCTTACTGCCATGGCCACGCCCTGCCATACTTGCCAAAGGGTTTGGGGAGAATTAGCGGTCTGCTCAATCACATCTAAGATTTCCTCAGCATGGTCTTGATCACAGTCGCAGTGAACGGCAAAGAATTCTTGTCCTTTTGTGGAAATACCCAGTTTTTTCAGACCTGCTAAAATCAGTTGGTTTTCATAGGGTAGGATAGATTCCGTGAAAGCCAGTATCCCCAATCCAAAGGCAGCGGGGTATTGGAAGCAAGCAGTTGTGTAGATTTGCAGGTAGCGTTGGGTTCCTGGTAATAATTCTTGTGATGACTTTGGTAGAGGTATGGACTGACCTGGTGCGATCGCTGATAATTCTTCAAATAACTGCTGCCACATTTGAGGATGGGGTTTGCTATGGCCAGGTTTCCCCGATAATCCGTGTTCTTCATAGAGATTCTTTAATAAAGGGATTCGGGTTTGGGGTGTAGGTAACTTAGAAGCAACAGCAGTGAGCCAATTGGGAAAACACCAACTAATCAGATAACGCTGCTTGAGCCAAGTTTCTAGGTTACGACTTACGCCAGTTTCCCTGATTAAACAGGATAATCGGGGATGATCAGCAACTAAGACTCCTAATTTTTGATCAGTAGTGGGTAAATCCTCTAGGTGAGTGTGCCTTAACGGTGGATTTTGGAAGCTCAGCAACCAGGGATGCTGGAGTAGAGCATGATTTCGGGCATAATGGGGAATTTGCTGGGGAGAACCCAGAGTTTGGATGGTAGCGATGGAAACGGTGTTGGCTGATTCGGCTTGGGTGGCTCTATCTAACTCCTGCGAGACCTGTAGAGTCCGCATATATTCTAGAAAGTCTTGCATGGCCTAATTTCACTAGTAGTAATAGTGTTTTTACTGTTTTCTACAATGAAAGCTTAGTCCCAACAGGAAGAAGTTACAGAAGTCAGAAGTCTGAAGTCAAACTCTGGCGCTTACTTTGGGCTTCCACACTTATACAGCAAGCTCGAATTATGATTTCATGGCTGTTTCGTCAGATCAACGGTTTTACTATACCGATTAAGCACTGATAAATAGGGCTTGGTGATTCTGGCTATGGTTTCGCCCCCCACCCGGCCTGTCTTCAAACTTGGAGATCCCCCTAAATCCCCCTTAAAAAAGGGGGACTTTGAGATGCCTCCCACCTTATTAAGGACTGTGAGAATGGCTCCCCCCTTCCGCGCGGGGGGCTGGGGGGGATCATCATCTGGCGCTAACCTTTGGTAAACACGCCTAAATCCTTAAAAAAGGGGGACTGTGAGAATGGCTCCCCCCTTCCGCGCGGGGGGCTGGGGGGGATCATCATCTGGCGCTAACCTTTGGTAAACACGCCTAAATCCTTAAAAAAGGGGGACTGTGAGTATGGCTCCCCCCTTCCGCGCGGGGGGCTGGGGGGGATCATCATCTGGCGGAAAACTCGGAAATCCCCCTAAATCCTTAAAAAAGGGGGACAATGAGTATGGCTCCCCCCTTCCGCGCGGGGGGCTGGGGGGGATCATCATCTGGCGGAAAACTCGGAAATCCCCCTAAATCCTTAAAAAAGGGGGACAATGAGTATGGCTCCCCCCTTTTATAAGGGGGGCTGGGGGGGATCATCATCTGGCGGAAAAATTTGAAAACACGCCCTCCCTTGGGGGACCAACGGGGGCTTGACCAAAACCAGATGTCCGCGCATTCATTCCTTGATTCAGCAACGCCGTTTGCTTTGTCCTTCTATTGGTTCCCGTTTTTGCTACCTACCTAGTCAAT
>NZ_JAAHIE010000631.1:0-3767 GCF_010671945.1 Moorena sp. SIO4E2 | reverse complement strand
TGTTGCTTATGACTTCCAGCCTTTTTCTCTGTTCTCGACTCAGAATCACCTTGTCTCGTTTTCCTCTTCCCATACTTTCCGCCTCAGTTATCCTATTTCTATTGCACTATTTTAGCTGTGCCACGCCAGTAGGGTGCGTTAGGGGAGCCTTCATGTTTCGCCTCGTAGTCAGGGTTAGCTTGCTGCCCGTAACGCACCACTGCTGGGTCAAACAACTTTTAGGAGATGCACCTGCGAATAGGCCATAGGGAATAGGCAATAGGGAAGAAAGAAGAGGGAATTTCGGGATTGAGGAAAAATCCTGTGTATCTAATTACGTAAGCATATGCGCTACTTGAGGTGCGGTCAGCACTCAGGAGTCAGCTTAAAAATAAACCTATGCAGGCCTATGGCCACGCTACGGGAACGGGAGAATTGAAAGGGTACATCTGAATATTTGTAAAAAAAAAGGGCGCGGGGGCGGGAAGTTTGGAAATTATCGCGCGAATTTTTGCTTAATTTCATGCCTTGAAATGCACCCAATTTAAAGTCTGGGTAAAAGCCCTTGGCCTTGGCTTTGGGCCACCCTAAGCCAATGGCTTATAGCTCTTCGCGTAGCGTGGGCGTAGCGCATATGCTTACCCCTGTTGTCTATTCCCTCTTCTATCCTCCCTGTTCCCTGCTCCCTGTTCCCTGTTCCCTGATTAATTATAAAGATTTTCAATAAATTAAGCAAGCTAATTATTGCTCCGAGCATTGTATTGTGAATTATTATGAGCAACCATACTTTCCTCGCAGATGGGATTGACAGTTCCAAACTTTTGGTCAACCCAGCTTCAGCAGAAGTATCAACTGATGTCTTTGATTACAACCCTGCCTTCGATCAGGAATTGGAGAAGATTGGACAGATTTCACCCCAGGAATTTGCTAAACGCTACGATGCCAATGTTGATTATCTAACACAAATTAGTTGGGATCCTACCCAGGCTAAATTTTGGGATTTGTTCAATGACAGCTTTTTCCGCCTCAATTCAGAGGAACTGGAAGTATTCAATAAACAAGGCTTTGTTGTCAGTGAGCGCATGGGGACAAAGAGTTTCGCTCAATCATTCTACCAAATCTATAACAACGATTTACCAGTTTTCGTTTCCGCTGATGCCTTGCTTCATGCTTGGCATCGTTCTTATGACGCCATGTTGGAAGAACTAGAAGAAAGTTATCTTGCCACATCACTAGATGAAATTCTCACAGGAATGGCAGATAAAATCCCTGAAGCCAGTAATCAATATGGCGATGGTGTCCTTGACCTAAGTTTAATTGATGCCGACTACTTTCTAGCAGTCGCTCGTTCTTTATTGGCAGGAGAAGCAGTTAAAACCAAATTAAATCAGGATGCCCGTGTGGCAGCAACCCTCCAAGCCATACAAGGAGAGCAAATCAAGGAATTTAAGCTGTTCGGGCGTGACCGCGAGATGGATTTTTCTCAATTCAAGGTACGTGGGCATTATGAGAATTCCGAGACTCTTAAGAAATATTTCCGGGCAGTAATGTGGTGCGGTAGAGTTGATCTACGCATTGCAGGTAAACCGAAAGAAGCTTCTCCACGGGAATTGGGTGCAGCGATAATCCTCAATGATCTCTTAACAAAATCTGGTAAGTTCGAGCAATGGCAACAGTTTGACCAAATGCTCCAGACCTTTGTCGGTCCAACTGATTCCATGACGTTTGCTCAACTAGCTGACCTATTAAAGCAAGCTAAGATTCAATCTCCGACAGATATTAAAGATTTATCCACCTTAAAGCAGCTGCAAACTGAAATTTTAGCTAACCACGTAGGTTTTCAAAACATCAGGAGTCATGTTTACATTAATCCGCCGGAAGACGATCATCAGACTAAAGATATAATACCCCATTCGTTTACAGTTATCGGTCAAAAGTTTATCTTGGATAGCTGGATGTTGAGCAAAGTAGTTTACGATGATATTATTTGGAATGGCAAGGAAGTTCAGCGTCGCGTACCAAGTGGATTAGATGTAGCATTCGCCACCCTGGGAAACACTCAAGTAGTACCAGAACTGGTTGATCGGATGAGAAACCAGAATGGGCATAAGTTCCGAGATGGTCTCAACTATCAACACAACCTAGCGGCAGCCTTTAATGTAGTCGATCAACTAAATCCTTCTGCCTGGGAAGACAACCTTTACATGCATTGGCTGGCAACCTTGCGGGAACTTTCCAAACCCACTACGGACTCCCAATACCCGGAAGCCATGCGTACCCGTGCCTGGGGGATGAAGACACTCAATACACAACTAGCGTCATGGACACAACTGCGTCACGACACCATCCTTTACGCTAAACAATCTTACACCGCTACAACCAGATGCTACTATCCAGCCGGTTTTGTGGAACCCAGACCGGAATTCTGGGAACGCTTTGAAAAAATGGCAGTGCTGGCGGGGAAGTTAATCAAAAACACTCCCTTTCCGAAGCCCTTGAGAAGAATTCAGCAAAAACAAACTAAATTCTTCAAAAATTTCAGCCAGCAGTTAACTATCCTCAAGGAAATAGCACTCAAGGAATTAGCACAACAGCAACTCACCGAAGCCCAAACCAACTTCCTAGAAAAGATTGTTGAGATTGAACGGTTTGCTTCAGGGGGTCCGTCTTATAACGGTTGGTATCCCAGCCTTTTCTATAAAAAACGTGAGGATTGTGATAAGTGGGATGCGATTGTTGCGGATGTACACACAAATGTACCTGACCCAGTGGTGGGAGATCCAGGCAGTGTCCTTCACCAGGGCGTGGGTAATATCGATTTGTTGATGATTGCAGTGGACAACGGTGAAGACAAAATGGTCTTTGCTGGACCAGTGTTAAGCCATTATGAATTTGAGATGCCAGAAGTATCCCGTAAATCAGATTCTGAGTGGAAAAAAGATATCCAAACTGGCAAGCTTCCACCTCGTCCCAACTGGACAAAAAGCTATCTTGTAGTTGATTAATTATTGAATGAGTTTTCTATTCCTGGGGAGTAGGGAATAGGGAATAGGGAGTCGGAAAAAATCTTGTGTGTATCTAATTACTATTAAAACCGCTATAATGTACAAGATTTTTTGCCAGCTGCCAAATATTTCGGGATTGAAGTTATTCGACCAGGAGAGTTGGTTCACTCTCTAAATTTACAGGAGCAAGTTATATAATGAGTTATTATCCTTTAGAATTACCTGAGACGTTGTTGAAAGAAATTCAACGTATTGCTGAAGAAAATCAAGTTTCTATCGAGCAGTGGTTACTGAGTGCTGTTACCGAAAAAATTGAAGCTCAGAAAGTTGTACAACTAATGCAGAGTTATGCTGAAAAAGCAGATTATAACCGTTTTGATGCAATATTAGCATCAGTACCAGATACAGAACCTATCCCAGGGGATGAGTTGAGATAGAAGCCCTTAGGAGATATATGCGATCGCGTGACTCGCGTAGCGTGACCTACGGTCAATCGCATAAGCGCGGAAGCGTTCGCAAAGCGTGGCCCAAAGGCCTCAGCTTCATCGCAAAGCGTGGCCTACGACCAATCGCTTTATAGTCATCTATTTGAAGCTGACGGCTGACCGCTGATGGCTGACAGCTGACCGCTGACCGCTGATGGCTGACAGCTGACCGCTGACCGCTGACCACTGACCACTGACCGCTGATGTATAAATTACATATCATACCCAAACAAATTGGGATCAACATCCTTCAAATCCAAATCCCCTAACCCATACTCAGCCCAACGCCTATCTACCA
>NZ_JAAHIE010000630.1:0-3773 GCF_010671945.1 Moorena sp. SIO4E2 | reverse complement strand
ATGGAGTACCATAGGCACAAAGAATTGGGGATAGCGCTCAGCTTTGCTCAGACCAATAGATTGAAAAAATTCTAGAAGCTCATGTTCTTTATAACAGATAAACTCTCGTGTATTTCCTTCCAATCCTTTCTTGAACTTAAATAGATAGGGGGCAATAGCATTTACGCTCCTGACTGTAGGATAGTCTAGGATTACTGCTTGCTTTGCTACTCGATTTAGTTCTGTTAAAAAAGACTGCCATTGAGTCACATGAGCCAAGAATCGATAGCTGATCACAACATCAAACGCTCCGTCTGGGTAAGGGAGATCCAAAACATTGCCCACCTTGAAGGAACAAAGATTAGCATCAAGAAAATTCTGAATCCTCCCCTTACAGACATCCGCACTACCAAGCACAGTGAGTTGATAACCATTTTGAATCAGAGCCCCTGTGAGTTGACCATGTCCTCCTCCCACATCAAGGATGGTGGCTTTAGGATAAGGAGTTAGCATTTTCAAGGTTGCGTCTTCCTGGACTTTCAGTAGCCAAGCCCCAATTTCCCCGGCAAAACGGGAGGCATAATCCTCAGAAGATGTTTCGATATCGGCTGTTTCGGTAAAATCACCTGTAGACACCACTGTTAAATTCCTTTAGTCATTTGTTTAGTTTTAATTGCTATTTTTTTTAGACTGAATTGCTAATTGGTTACGAATAAATCGCCAGGGGTTTTCTAGAGAACCATAGGCCTGAATAGGTGTCAGGGGATTGAGTAGCATTTCCTTGATATCTTTTCCTGGTTCTTCATTACTCAAGGAACCCTGGATAGTAAATCCAAAACTTCCAGGACGACAAGATTCAGAAGCCAAAGGAAGTGGATCGCTTCCTGGTAATATCCGCCATCCTTTTTTCTCTGCTTGTTTGAACAAAACTGGTCGTGACCAGAATACAGGACGTCCACCATTGTCTCCTAGAAAAAGCTTGGGAAAATTCTTGTCTTCCAAGAGCTTATGTAACAGTTTTCCCCGATGTCCGATCCATTTACCAACTCCCCAGGGCAGTATAGGGATTGCCCCAGCGGCAAGGATTTCTTTAATCGTTACGTCTAAGGGTAAACCATCTTCAAGGTTTTGGTCAGTGATCAACGCTAATACTTCCAGGTTTTCCGCTGTCACAATTTGGCGACCAGCAATTAAGAACATTCCTTGCCCTAAGGCGTTACAGGTATATAAGGATAAATCTTCCTGGGTACGGTGGAACATCCAAGGTTTTCCCTGGCTTACCCTAGACTGATTATTGTTTTGAGCTAAATCAGCTAACTTTTTATACCATTTTTGATGCTCTATTTCTGTCAACAATAATACAGCCTGAAAATTTTCTCTATCACCTGCCTGACCAGAAAATCGCTGGAAATTTTCCCAAGCTGAGGTCAGCAGTTGATCGATATCAAAACAGTCATGAAGGTGAACGTGACCATCAATCAGGATTAATTGATGCTTTTGAGCGGTAGCTACCATGGATTTTTGTTAGAATCTCCCTGATTTCCATAAACTGCTGCTGCTTCAATCGCATTCAGCTAAAATCTTGCACCACAACCTCAAAGGATCTTCTGGGCTAAACTCACTGGACCGTTAAGGGTTTCAATTCCAATACTTTTGTCCTGAGTTAATGCACCTCCCATATTAAAAATGTGATTAACCTTGTCTAACTCTAGCTCTATTTGTGACCGACTCCATCCTAATTCCGCACCCATCACCTCAGCACAGATTCTGAGAGCCTCATTTCCGGGATGACCAGCACTACCCAGTTCTGTCCGCCGGAACACCACATCACCTAATGTTTGAGCCATTTCCTCAACAACCCCATGCAAGACTTCAGCTTTGAGTACAGCCAAATCATCAGTAGGTTTACAGGAGTGATCTGATACTCGCTCCAAATATAGCAGTACATCTTGATAGGCACTACCGTAGTTATACACGAGGCGGCGCATTACCTCCTGCCCCAGTCCATAGGGTTGCTTAAGGATTTCCGTCTGCAAAAACACTTCAAATTGTTCGATGTGTCCACCGTAAATTGGTGTAACTGATGACAGGGAGTTGGGAGGCTTTTGGCCCCATGACCGAAATACCTGGTCAACCACTTTCTCAGCCACATCTCTGGCAGTGGTATATTTCACCCCAACCACTGAGATCAATCCTGGCAATTCTTCTTTGGCATGATCGAAGAGTTGATAGTGTTTAGCCAGTTGTGGCAATCCTGTCTCAGTAATGCCAGTTCTAGGAAGCAAGCCACCATGGATGAAAGCTACATCTGCTTGGTTGAGTTTAACCGATGGCCATGCTTGGTTGATGTCATCGAGCAGGTCTTGAATATCCTGTTGGGTAATGTTTAAGTTATCCGGGTCTTGATCCCAAACAGCATAGGATGTACCTACCAGGGATTTACCACGCCAGGGCGCAATAAATAGTAAGCGAGACCCCTTGTTAACTATGGCATCGGAGTCACGATAGGAGTATGGCGTGGAAATACCCACAGCATAGGTTTGGCAGAGGGGACGGCGAATCACCAGGTTCATGGCTTTGGCAAGGGGAACTCTGGGTTGCTGCTGGGGTTGCTGCTGGGGTTGTTTCAGTAAACTCAATACCCGATTTGTCCATGGTCCGCTGGTGTTGACCACAGTCTTGGCGCGGATGTCGAATTGATTCCCACTTAACACATCTTGCCCCTGAATACCAGTGACCCGATTTCCAGCTTGCAGAAATCCAGTCACTTCTACGTAGTTAGCCACCACTGCCCCAGCTTGCTCAGCTGAGCGCAGAAAAGATAGGGTCAACCGTTCAGAGTTGTAGACCTGAGCATCATAAAAGACTGCTGCTCCAGTTAGCCCCTGGTGGGGAATTCCTGGAAGCAGCTGCTGACACTCTTGCTTAGAGATGACCCGACCATTGGATATGTGTTTTTGGGGATCGAGTTGGCGATTGCGATCGCAACTGATTAGGTCATTGATAGTAAGTGCCACAGATAGCACTTCTTTTCCCTTCATCCCATGGCCGTAGGTGGGAATCAACACTGGTAATGGATGAACTAAGTGAGGCGCAATCCGCATTAAACTGGTGCGTTCATGAATCGATTCACGCATCCGTTTCAGGTCAGCATGCTGGAGATACCGTAATCCCCCGTGGATGGTCTTCAAGCTGTTAGCAGAGGTAGCGCCACCGAAATCAGCTTTTTCCACCAAGGCAACTGACAATCCCCTGAGGCTTGCTTCCCAAGCTACGCAAGCTCCATAGATCCCACCACCGATGACTAATAGATCGTAAGAGTTTCTGGCTAACTCTACTAGGTTCCTTTTCATTAGTTGTCTGCTTAGGCTATATGCTCTACTAACTCGTGATGTAGCCAATCATAAAGACTGTTTAATTTTTCCCGAAAAGCTGCATAAGTATGCCTTTTCTCAATCAATTTCTTGCCAGCACTGCCCAGCCTCAGTCGTAGGGTTTCATCAGCGATCAGAGCAAGCATTCCCTTCGCGAAAGCTTTGGCATCTGGCCTCCTCAGCAGAGCAACCTGATTGTCTAGCAACTGGGTATGGGTTGGTAAATCTGTTGCTAACAATACTTTTCCACTATCGAGATAGGAGTAGAGTTTCATCGGGGTATTTTTACCCAAAATTCTCGGAGAGACTAAAATATCAGCCTGCTCCAAATAGATAGCCAGATGCTCAACTGGTTTCGGTCCTAAAAAATGGACATGTTTTTCCATCCCAAGACAGTGAGCCTTATTCGTGTATTTCCGA
>NZ_JAAHIE010000063.1:0-23197 GCF_010671945.1 Moorena sp. SIO4E2 | reverse complement strand
GATTTTGTGAATCCTACCGATTCATAGTTTCGGAGAGAGAAAAATCTAGTTAAATTTAATGAATATAAACATAAGCAAAAGGTAAATAATTTTCTCTTTTGTAGGTTTACTATAAGCATTCAGCCGTCAGCTTTCAGCTTTCAGCTGCTGCCAAGGATTCATAGTCTTGGGCTGATGGGCTTTTCCCCAGACTTTGAATTCTCTAAAATCTCGAATGCTTAAATTCTACCGTTTGAGGTTTATTTTAAGCATTAGGCTGACCGCTGACGGCTGATAGCTTAATGCTTAGGATTTACTGATCTTACTTTGGAGTAGTTTATTGATATCAAGTCCGGTAGCATCAGTATTGTCTAAAACAAGAGTATTCAAGGAAAAAGGGCACAAAAAAGCCGACTATAAACCAGGGAATCAAACGGACTTGATATCAAATTTCAGAGTAAGGTCACTGTCTACATCTAAGAGTTGCAGCATAAAACTATCATGAAAAAATTACCAATAGCTATGGCTGGGGCAGTAGTTTTTAGCCTAGGAACAATAGGAACAGCTCAGGCGGCATCCTTCCTCTCTACTTCCAATGGACAAGTTGGAAAAATCGATACTTCAACCGGAAAATTCACACCATTGAACAGCGACGGTATCCCCTTTTTTGATATAGCTTTATCAAATAGTGGGGAGCTATTTGGTGTCACTCCCAGCGCTTTGTATAGTATTGATAAAAGCACGGGTTTATCCTCCCTAATTGGCTACCTTTTTGCGTTTATAAATGCTTTAGGGTTTTCTGATGATGATAACGTGCTTTACGGCGCTGGAGATGATAGTTTTTATACTATTGATACCTCTAGTGGTGCTGCATCATTAGTGGCTACAATTCCTAACTTCAACAGCAGTGGCGACATAGCATTCGATTCTGTAAATAATCAATTTTTTGCCACATCACTCTCTGTTGACGGCAGCTCTGACATCTTGTTCTCTATCGCTAATGACGGTACAGCTACTGAGATTGGTAGTATCGGCTTTAGGGATATATTTGGCTTGTTCTTTGAAAATGGAACCTTGTTCGGTTACACAGCTGATCGACAACAGATCACCATCGATCCAACCACAGGAGCAGGTACTTTTAGTCAAAATGTCGCCTTCGGGGGTATTAATAGGATCTTTGGAGCAGCAGCTGTTTCTAAGACTACTGTTCCTGAACCGATGTCGGTGCTAAGTCTGCTAGCAGTAGGAGCCTTTGGTGCCAGTGTGCTCTCTAATCACAAACTGTAATAGCAACGCTATAGTTAAAAGCTATAGTTAACTGTTGATGATTCACGGTAACCAACCTACACTCTCCTACCCTGGTGAGGGTAGATTGGTTACCCAACCACTGAGATCCACTGCTAAGGTTTGACCCAACTTGAGTAGGGGGCTTGGGGAAAGTGAAGTACTAAGGGAAGCACTGGAGGTACACATGTTACATAGCCAGGGATAGCTGCCATTGCTATCACTATCTTTACTATCTTTCTTTAAGTCTTGGCTTTGGATCAGCTGAGGCAAAAGTTGGTTATGTAAGTACTGCAAGTAAAGTTCTTGGCAACGATCTAAGGATAAGCTTAGATTGAGCTGATTGCCTAGATCAATCATTTTGTCTAGCCGTTGAATATCGACTTCCACTTCCTCTGGGTTGCTATCGTAAAGAATTTGCCAGAGCGTACGCAAAATTAACTTTTCTAAGGTTTGCTTGACTTCTAGGGTATTCAACTGACAGTGGAGATGATTCGCTGCTATTGCGATCGCTTCTAACTCTGCCAAGCTACTCCATACCACCTGCTGATCACTGCTATCACTATCTAATGCCCTAATCACAGTAATACACTGATTGGATATAGCAATTTCTGCTGCTACTTGCAACTCCTTGGGAACAGATAACCCACCCTGATGGAAAGCCATCAAGGCTCTATAGTTATCCCGATAAACCTGGGTATAGAGCTGATCCAAACGGGTCAAGGTTTCCTGGCTCAACAGCTGCATAATCCGGTGTCGCTCTTCAGCAAACAGATGCTGCAAATTAAAATGTTGCTGCCCAAACAGCTGATTCATTACCAAAATTGTGTGGGCTGCACTGCCTTGGTCTAGGGCATTAAATAATGTGTCCAACCGCTGGCGGTAGCCTCGACATTCAGCAAGGGGTTGAATACAGCAGTGGAAGTCCCAACCACCTAGGTATAGCAAGGCAAACACAAAATCATCACTTTCCCTAGTTATTTCAGAAACCAATTGTAACTGTCCCACAGCTAGGGTTAATGCCCCGATTCGTTTTAGCTGGTAATATTGCTGATGGGCATAGTAACAGTAGATTTTGTCTTCTTGGGAATAGTTGTTAAATAGGGAAGTAATGGCATAGTCTGCTACTACTTGCTTCCAGCTAACGTGGGCTGACACCACTAGTTGGCGATAAATCTGGTCACCAGTTTTAAAGCATTCCACATTACTGGGTGCTAGAGCAAGGCGTTGGATAAATTCTTCTTGCAGTTGGACTTTAGCAACATCACCAGCTAACTCGATAGCACGGGCAGCATACCGCAGAATCTGAACCCCTTCTGGACGGGAGATTTCCTCAAAAAACCAACCACAACTGGTATACATCAGCAGAGCATGACGCTGCATTTCCAGGAGTCGTAAGGCATCCACTTGTTGGGCTTGAGCCAGTGGGTGAGTACTATGACGCTCCAGAAAACTTTCCACATTGGCTGGGGAACGGTTCTGAACCACTTGGATATACTCATCCCGGGCTAGCCAAGGGTCATGGAAGAATTGGCTAGCAGTCTCTTGATATACCTGAATCAATTCATCCCGTAACCAATCCAGGGCATTCCGCAGGGGACGACGCCACGTTTGGTACCACTTCCCGCCACCACCACAGCCACAATCATCTTGCCAACGGTCAACCCCATGGGAGCAACTCCAGGCTGTTACTGGCTTCAGTACCACTTCCCAGGTGGGCGGATTAAAGCTAAGGTAGTGGGCAAAGTTGGTTACTGTCCAGTTGCGCTGGGGAAACTCATGGGTAAAAGCGTAGGCAATACACTTCTCAGTGCCTGTTTTGTGATGGCCAAAGGTTTCCCCATCCGTTGCCACAGCAATCAACTGGGCACTGCGATGATCCCCACGTACTGCTTGACCCAAACGCTTGGCGAAGTGTTCAGTACTGCTGAGTAAATCATTGAAGCCCATATCTCTGGAGATTGGGCCATCATAGAAAAAGATATCAATAAATTTGCCATTTTTGAGGAAGCAACGGTAAGGCCGAGTAGGGTCAATCTGAGCACCTCCCACTTCCTGCCATGGAGAATTACTATTGTGTTCACTGGTGAGTTCAGTGGGAATTGGGCGGCAACGTTGAGCTTGGGCAGGGGCTAGGATAATAAAGCGAATATCTTCTGCTACCAATGCTTCCAAGGTGGGATAGTCTACTGCCGTTTCCGCCAGCCACATCCCTTCGGGTTCACGACCAAAGCGGGAACGGAAGTCCGCTTTTCCCCAACGGATTTGGGTGTATTTGTCCCGTTCATTGGCTAAGGGAAGGATGATGTGGTTGTACACTTGAGCGATCGCATTTCCGTGACCATTTAAGCGATCGCAACTCTTCTTGTCCGCTTCCAGAATCCGCTGATACACTTCCACATCGTAATTTTCCAGCCAGGACATTAACGTTGGACCAATATTGAAGCTCAAATACTCATAGTTATTGACAATATCTATTACTTCTCCTTGGTCATTTAATACCCTAGCAAAGGCATTGGGGCGGTAGCACTCATAGTAAATCCGTTCGTTCCAGTCATGAAACGGAGCAGCAGTAGGCTGACGCTCAATCGTATCTAGATCAGGGTTTTCCCGAGGCGGTTGGTAGAAATGACCGTGGATAGTAATATAGACACCTGTGGCAGGATCTAGGGGGTCGTTGTTGAGCGTCGAGTAGTGTTTGATCTTGGCAGTGGACTTAGCAGTGGACTTTATTTCCTCAGCTTGTAACACTAGCAGTTCAGCTACTGAAGTCATGGGAATATGCATTCAAAAAACAGCAACACAGCTCACCCAACCCGATAACTTCATGTTTGGGACCCGGAGCGCGAATACCCTTGAGCAAACTTATACTGGTTTGGCAGTAACGAACAAAAGTAGCGGATAGTTGGGACAGCGGATAGTTGGGACAAACGTTAAATGCTTAACACAATGATTAATTCAACCGCAAGGTTTAATTCAAGTAACTCCAATCAGTTTATGCAAATTGCGGTAATCTTATCAATCTTCACCAGATCATAGCAAATTTCTATGGTTAAAAAATATACCCTAGGACTGATGCGCTTGAGGAATCGTTGAGTTATGAAAAGCTTTATTGAGCACACCAGGGACAGAGTAAGGTACTTGACTATCTAATTTGTGTATATCAGTTGATCGGCTAACACCCATGTAAATTGAATTTGTTCATGTTATAGCAGAAGTCAGAAGTCAGAAGTCAGAAGTTAAACTCAAGCCAAACTGTAGTTTGAGACTTTTGTCATGTCCTAATTACCCTGGCGACTGCTATATCAAAGAAACCGTCAAACCATCTGCCCACCTCCGTATCTCCCCATTTCCCCATCAGTCTCAACCCAAAAATTAAGTGCGTGACAGCTTAGGGGCGTGACAGCTTAGGGAGACGGGGGGATGGGAAGAGGGATTGACCAAGCCCCTTGTAATACTGCCCTAGTCCCTGAAACTAACTAGAATAGTCAGGACTTACGCGGTTAAGTTGATTTCGCCCCGCTAGCACCCCAATTATGGGGCGGGTAATGATGTCAAAGTCCCCCAGAATTGGGAGACCAACGGGGGCAAATGCGTAAGTCCTCATAGTAATTCTTTTGAGGTAAAGAAACCTAAATGCTCACCAAAAACCAAATTTTGTCAATTTTGCTAGTGTTTATTCCCATTTCAGTAGCCGCTGAATTTCTAGAGTGGAACTCGGCAGTTATCTTCATTACCTCTTGCTTAGCAATTATTCCTTTAGCAGCATGGATGGGAACAGCCACAGAAGAAATTGCTGTGGTGCTCGGTCCAAACCTAGGAGGGCTATTAAATGCCACCTTTGGCAATGCTACAGAATTAATCATTGCCCTAATTGCCCTCAATGCTGGGTTAGTAGAAGTGGTTAAAGCGACCATCACTGGCTCCATCATCGGTAACCTACTCCTAGTGATGGGATTTGCGATGCTGCTGGGTGGATTGCGTTACAAAGAACAGGAGTTTCAGCCCATTGTGGCGCGGGTGAATGCCTCTTCAATGAACCTAGC
This sequence comes from Moorena sp. SIO4E2, assembly GCF_010671945.1. Classification (NCBI taxonomy): domain Bacteria; kingdom Bacillati; phylum Cyanobacteriota; class Cyanophyceae; order Coleofasciculales; family Coleofasciculaceae; genus Moorena; species Moorena sp. SIO4E2. Next base: position 17,888 of record NZ_JAAHIE010000063.1, on the reverse strand, counting down.
GGTGATTGCCATGTTGCTACCGACAGCAATGGATACCACATCTATTGGTATTCCTCAATCTACATTACAACAGCTTTCAGTAGCAGTTGCCCTGGTTTTAATTCTGGTTTATGGGCTAACTCTGTTATTTTCCATGAAAACCCACACCTATCTGTTTGATGTAGGCATGGCGGAAATGGAGTTAGAAGAAACAGATCACGGTGAAATTGCCAGTTCCGAATCTAAACATCAACCTAATATTTTGTTGTGGGTAGGAGTCTTGGTAGTGGTTACCCTGCTAGTAGCTCTAGAATCAGAACTTTTGGTGGATAGCTTGGAATCTGCCACATCACAGTTAGGACTAACAGCCCTGTTTACCGGAGTAATTTTACTCCCCGTAGTTGGTAATGCAGCAGAACACGCCACTGCGGTAACTGTCGCCATGAAGAATAAGATGGATCTCTCAGTTTCGGTAGCCGTAGGGTCTAGTCTGCAAATTGCCCTATTTGTTGCCCCAGTGTTAGTGCTAGCTGGGTGGTTTATGGGTCAGCCCATGGATTTGGATTTTAATCCCTTTGAATTGGTAGCAGTAGCCGTAGCTGTGTTGATTACTAATTCAATTAGTTCTGATGGTAAGTCCAACTGGCTCGAAGGAGTTTTGCTATTAGCAGCTTATGTCGTCTTAGGACTAGCGTTTTACTTCCATCCAGTGGTTGAAGGATTGGGTTGAGTTAACGCCTAGTGTGTAGAGTTTGACCGTTGAAGGTGATGATGAACAAAGGGATGCTCGCCCGGTCGTAGCTACGGGAAGGCAAATTTCAAGTGAATAAACTTGTCAACATCCCTGTTATCCCAGAAAAATCTGGCTATATTAAAGCTAGAGGGGTCGAATGTCAATGATAAATCGGTTTGATTTGTAAGACAAATTGATTGGTAAGAAAAATAATCATCTAATCCACCCCTTTAGCCTTTGCCCTTTGCCCTTCATCCACCCATCTAGCTTGAGATTAACCGAGCACGCTGATGGGATGGATGAGCCCCTGAGGACATTAAGCCGAGATGCTGGAAGCCGAACAGATATTACATGAGCGCTATCAACTCAAGCAACAACTGGGACATAATGCTGGACGACAAACTTGGCTAGCTGAGGATCTAGGAGTGTCACCTCCAGAATTGGTAGTTGTTAAACTGCTGGCATTTGGTGGTGACGTTAATTGGGACGATTTAAAACTCTTTGAGCGAGAAGCACAGGTGCTTAAACAGCTCAATCATCCCCGGATTCCCAAGTATCTTGATTATTTTAACATTGATGACCGAGTACTCTGGTTTGGCTTGGTACACAACTATATCCCTGGCTCCTCCCTCAAGGAACAACTAAATCAAGGTAAACGATTTACAGAAGGGGAAGTGCGCCAAATCGCTGTGGATGTGCTGAAAATTCTTGAATTTCTCCATCAGCTGAATCCAGCCGTACTGCACCGAGATATTAAGCCTAGCAATCTAATTTTAGGGGATGATGGGCAGATTTATGTCATCGATTTCGGGTCAGTGCAGGATCGGGCATCCCAAGAGGGCGCGACATTTACGGTAGTGGGAACCTATGGTTACGCCCCCATGGAACAGTTTGGTGGTAGGGCAGTACCAGCATCGGATTTGTATGGCTTAGGGGCGACGTTGATTCATTTGCTCACCAGGACTGCACCCGCTGACTTGCCCCAGCGGAATTTGCGCATTTGCTTTAAAGACCAAGTCAACCTCAGTGCTAACCTGATTAGCTGGATTCAGAAGCTGACCGAACCGGCTCCAGAGCAACGCTTCAAAAGTGCGTCTGAAGCAATTCTAGCCTTAGAGTTGGGCATGACACTTAATACTCCCAAAAACAACAAACTGAGCAGACCCACCCAAGCCACCTTTGTGAATAATTCAGGTCAAGGGGGTGTATTGGATGATGGAGTACCGGTACCAGATGAAATCAAAGGCTGGAACTGGGGGGCTTTTTTGATACCTTGGTTTTGGTCTATGACGAATAATGTTTGGATTGGACTGATAGCCTTTGTGCCTCAAGTTGGTTGGTTTATGGCGATCGCGCTCGGTGCCAAGGGAAATGAATGGGCTTGGAAAAGTCGTCGCTGGCGGAGTATCGAACACTTCAAAGCTCACCAAAGAGGCTGGGCAATCGCGGGCATTGTCTTTCTTTTTGGCTTACCATTGAGCGTGATATGTTTGATACTTCTCTTGGCCTTTATCTATGATTTTTAATACGGAAAGGATCTAGCTTGCCCCTTCGCGCTGGTAAAAGTTGAACTCAAACATGCCAAGACTTCTAACAGAAATATCCCAGTATAATTGTCAAGAAACAGCAGTATTTATCGCAGTATGTATCAAAGATAATAACGGACCATTCTGCTCTGTGCCACTAACAGCTAATTCGCTATGACACAAGTAAACCCGCTCTGTAACTCTACCGAATAAATCTCGCAAAATTCGCTCTAATCGCTGTTGATCAGCTTGGACTTTATCTTCCTCTGTCCAAGGACGTCCAGACCATTCCTTTAGAAAAAGATGAGCTCCGAAAAGGGTAGCTGCACCACCACTGAGCCAGAGGGAAGAACCTGCATCTAACCAAAAGTGCCAACGGTGGCAGCGGCGAGCGGCACGGTATTGGAAAATAGTAGCGAGGGTAACGCCATTGGTAGCTGTGGGTAGGCGGCGGACGGGATAGGGATTAGCAGTAACGGTGCCACGACGTAGCATCAGAATGAATTGGGCGATAGTTTGGGTGGAACGCTGACGGTTAGACGGTTGTTGGTTGGTTTGGCTCGAATCATTCACCTTCAACTCTTTCCCCAAGCGTCCATTCACTTCCCAGTAGTGTTGAGCGGTTTCCATCAGTTCCCGCAGTGCTGCTAGCTGGTCATAGGCGAGATTAGAACCATGCCACAAAAATTTCTGAATGGCGCGGTCGAAAACTACCAGGCACGAAGGAATCAGACCCTGTTGTTGTTGCTCCCGCTGTAGTTCTAACCATTGGAAAATCTCTGAGTAGGCAGTTGTTGCCTGATGCCCTAACCTATCCCAACGAGGAAACGACTCCACTGGTAACAGACGAGGTTGCTCAGGATCAGGAGCATAGCAGTGATCCGCTAATAAACCAGCACGGACAGGATCAATTAGGGTTGCCGGTTGCAGATTTGAACCCTCAACCTTCAACCTTTCAACATTCAACCTTTCAACCTTCAACCTTTCAACATTCAACCTTTCACCCTTCAACTCCTGTACTTGTGGTTGGCTACTGAGTACTACCAACATTTGTGCGATCGCATCTCGATTCACTAACCGTCCCAAGCCAGGATACACTAGCGCTAGTAGGGTTAGTAATCCCTGAATCATCGGTGAGCTAATTAATGGACGCTGGTCGTTGAGGGGTTCTACGGCAATGCCTTCCTTAGTCAGGATTTCCGTTAAGGTGTAGCGTGCGATCGCATCTAGACCTGGAGCAATGATCGCAATTTCACCAGGCTGCACTTGCCCAGACTTGACCGCTTGACTTATCACCCCAGCCGTTTGCTGCAACAGTTGAGCGCGGGAGGTAGTTTGAATCGATTGGATAGACTCAGGTAGACCTTCAATAAACATGGAATTACTAATTAATTCCACTACTGTGTTTGCCAATTCATCTCGAAAAGCATCAACAGATAAATCCGGTAAGATTTCCACCAAGCAACGGGATGCCAAATCCGCTAGATAATTCGGGTCAGCATTAAGTCCCAAGCGTACCTGTCCATTAGGATTAAAGCTAAAAGCTCCCACAGCCCCTTGATTGAGTAGAGTCTCAAATAAATCCCGAGCGATCGCGGGATAGTCATCCACATCATCCGCCAGCACTGCCTGATAGCGCTGCTGCAAATACTGCTGATAAGTGGGGTCTGGCAACAAATACCGCCAATACAGTTCAGCAATAATCCCGTAGGTTAATAATCCCCTTTCTAGACACCAGCTTCGCCACTCTAGCAAAAGCTTTCCCACAGTTGACCAAAGTTCCGGGTTTCCTTCCTCCTCTGGAATCCCGACCGTTAACATGTGGGGAATGTCTTCAACAGGTATCCCACTCACTGCTGCTAATTGTAACAAGTCCAGGAGCCGACGAACTCTAGTGTAATCATTCCCCCCTGGCAGTTGTAGTAGATCATTATCCAGGTCAGTACGCCAGTGCTGGGTGGCTAAGTCCTGCTCAGTCTCAGGACGCAATCGCAACGGAAACTGTGCCTTGAAGTCCAATCGCCCAATTAACAAGGGCCAAAATAGCATTACCTCATCTTGAAAAAAACCTAAAGGTGTCTTGGAAAGTACGGGATACCGTCCCCGGATTACCTCTGTCAGCCGATCCGCCAACTCACGCCGATTATCGTCATTAGCCGCAAACACCAAAATTCCTGGGGCTTTTGAGGGGGTTCTTTGATATCTTGAACTCGACTTTGGGTTTGACCAATCCAGTCCTCCTTCAACCCATTGGTAAAACTGACTCACAAGGCGAGTTGTTTTGCCAGTGCGAGTTGAGCCAATTATCCACAGTGAATTTTGAACCACGGAATTTTTCTTTAGGTAATTTGTTATCATACCACATGAACTAGGATGTAAGAGTTCTAGGAATAATTAGGTGCAAGAGCGCACCCCTGAGATGTTCAGAGTATGAACCTAAAGAATTGAATGAATCTTCAAACAATCTTACGCACAGCTAGACAATGGTTCTTCAATACACCAGAGAGAGCCTTGGATCAGGCATACAAAGCGGCACTAAAAATTAAAGCGATTGAAGATGAATATTTTGGAGGTAAAAAAATCTCCGCCGATACCAGTCAATATAGTAACAGCGTTATTGCCTATTTTGAGGCAGAAATTAATAAATATATAAAGACTATCAACCTTAGACTAGCAGAATTTAAAACCAGTCGTTCTGTTATAATAAATTCTGAATTAACTGGATCTAATCCTCTCGAAACTAGTCAACAACAAGCTAGGGAAAATTCTCGGTTATCTGAGTCAATCGACCTCAGCGATCAGCAGTCAATACTTATTGAAAAATTAAATTTTATTGATGAAATTATCAACAAGTATGATCCACCAAAACCCGAAAAATCCACCGCAGCCTTGATTCCCATAGACCAAAAGCCAGATAATCAGATTACTAACGCCAGTCCAAGAGAAGTTGTCAAGCAAAATTCCAATCTTAGAGAAGCTGCTTATTTGGAATCAGACAACAATTCATCTCGAAATAATCAAGGAGCTAACTCCAAAAAAATAACCGATAAAACCGGTGTATTACCTAGGTCAATTGTAGGGACAGTAAAAAGAATTCAGCAGGAACTCGATCCACGAGCCGAAGAGAAAGTTGTCAAAACCTTTCGTCGGTCTCAACGTAAAACCGTAATCTCTATTAAATTTATCCTAATTTTAACTATTGTTCCTATTTTAACTCAGCAAATTTCTAAAACGTTTTTAGTTAGTCCCATAGTTGAACACTTTAGAAGTAGCCAGGAATCAGCTATTTTTTTAAATTATGAGATGGAAGAAGAAGCTCTGATAGAGTTAAAAAAATTTGAAGAAGAACTCCACTTTAGAAGCTTACTGGGATTTACTCCTAAACTATCTGAGGAGGAGATGAAAGAAGAGATTAAGCATAAAGCTAATGAACTGGCAGAAGACTATCATAATCAAGGGTCCAATGCCATTAAAAATATTTTTGCTGACATTATAGCTCTAGTTGCTTTTGCCTTAGTTATCATGAACAGCAAACGAGATATAATTATTTTAAAATCTTTTATGGATGATATTATCTATGGACTTAGTGATAGTGCCAAAGCGTTTATCATTATTTTGTTTACCGATATGTTTGTAGGATTCCACTCTCCCCACGGTTGGGAAGTAATCCTAGAAGCCGTATCCCGACATTTAGGAATACCAGAAAGTCGAGAGTTTATATTTTTGTTCATTGCCACATTTCCAGTTATCTTGGATTCGGTTATCAAATATTGGATTTTCCGCTATCTGAATCGGATATCTCCTTCAGCAGTAGCTACCTATCGCACCATGAATGAATAATAATATAGCAGTCGAAGTAAAGGTTAAAAAATGTTTCTGTTCCCAGATCCGCTGTTCCCTGTTCCCTATTCCCTACTCCCTACTCCCTCACCCAATTCACAACTGCTATAGCAGTTTTGGCAATCTTCAAACTTTCCAACTTACAACTTGAGCATAGAGATAAGCGATTGTTTCAGACATGATTGACCGCACTCCTTGACTAGAAACCCACCACTGTTTTGCTTCATAGTCAAGGGAGTTAGCGGCTATTGCTCCAACTTTAACCTCAGGAGCAAGAACTTGCTTAAATAGCATCCAACTTCTGCGAGTATGAACATCAAATGAATAAAGATTAATAGACTTGATTGATTTATCTGAGGTTAATAGCCACTCCCGTAACGCCTGAGCCGATGCTAACGTACGATTGACATTAACATCTGGTGCTGGAACAGCAACTAGTTTATCTGGCTCAACACCCAGTGCGATACACGTTGCCGCAGTCAGTTCAGCATAGGTTTTATACTCTGACAGATAATATCCTTTACGCAGAGGAGGGCCGGTGGTGATCAATTTTTGATAATTACCCCGATAAAATTCTTCGATGGCACCTTTTAAGGCATAGTCCGGTAGCCATCCTTCTACTACTAATGCATCAGCGTTAATCGGAGACTTAATCGATAAAAATGGGTGGATATGAGTTAACATAAAAAGACTGCAAGTAATAATCAAAAAAGTATTCACAAACCATCCTTGAACCGTTAAAACCCACTGTTTTCGCCTACATACTAAACGCATGATTGGGACTTTTAATGAAAAATTATCTCGTCAATAGTCACTAGTCATTAGTAACCACAAATAAATGATATTGTGGTCACTAATGTACGGTATAGTCTACGGTATAGAAAACCGTGGTCACCTAATCACTGATGACTAATAATCACTGATGACTAATAAGGTCTAGAGCATCTCACTTTTCTATTACTTACCAATCAAAGTCCCATCTGTCCGGATTATTTAAAAAAGGATTATAGTCAGTCCCCTTGCTTCCTTCGTTTATAGTATTGTTTTTTGGTAATTGACTAATGACTAGCAGCTTATTAATTCTCTACAGGTTTGTAAGCATTCAGCCGTCAGCTGTCAGCCGTCAGCTGTCAGCCGTCAGGTTAAAATAAACCTCAAACAGTATAATTTAAGAGTTCGAGATTAATGAGAATTTCAAGTCTGGGGAAAAGCTGATCATAAGCATATGCGCTACGGGCACGCTACTTGAGGTGCGGTCAAGCGGTCAGCCGTGAGCCTAAGGCTCACGCTGCTTGAGGTGCTTAATTTTATCCAAAAGCGGTTCGGTGTAGCGTGGCCTTAGGCCAATGGCTGATAGCTGATAGCTGATAGCTGATAGCTGATAGCTGATAGCTGATAGCTGATAGCTGATAGCTATTAGCTATTAGCTTACAGACGCTTCTTTTTGAGATACTCAAAAACCGACTTATCACCAATATCATCGGGAATCGGTTGCAATAGTTTACGCAGGGCAAACACCATAAACAAAACCGCCCATAGTCCTAATAGAATCATCTCCCAATCTGTAGACCAAAATCCAACGATATGTCCCAGTAACAGCATGGGTACTAGGGGAGTTAGGAATTTAGTTTCCAAGCGATTAAAGCAAAATGCTTCCTTGAAATAAATTCCGGTTAACGCTGCAAAGGTAAAACCAATTCCGAATAGAGAAATAGGATGGTTATAAATGTATATAGCAAGGGGCTCATTGCTGGAAAATGCCAGTACAATGGCGGAAATGCAACCAATGCCCCAAAAGATTTGTAGTAGGCGGTGCAGGGGGGCTAGATAAATATGAATAGTGACTAAGCTAACCCCTAGGGCAAGGCAGAATAAGCCATAAAGAGGAGTCAGGACATTTAAAATACTTGGGCTAGCTCCCCGCAATAGAATTAAATTACTCGCGATCGCAAAGCTCAAGGCTGCTACCACTAAGCCAGCGCGGTAGATAACTACGCCAATGCGATCGCTTTCGGTAATGGTAAATTCGCCAAACTGACCTTGGTAAACTACTGGTTCAGATGGTTGTAGTGATGTGGTCATAATATCCTGGAAAGGAACTCTGTACTAATTAACATTTTAATTTTTAATGCTTAATTCCACTGTATCTCCCCAATCCAGCTGTAATTGAGACTTAGCACTCCCACCGTTAACAGCGATTTCCACCCAACCATGACTACCAATTAGGGCAACGTACTCTCCAAGTGGGCAATTGCTGTAGGTTTGAGTATGGGGGATAATGCGATCGCTTATCTTAACCGACCAAATTTTGCCATCAACCTCAGCTCCTGGGATATTGGTGATTAAATTACCAAAATGGTCAACATATTGGATAGAACCAATAATCCCATCATCGGTTAGTCTTTTTATTGGCATATCTAGTGTTACCAAAGTGTTTGGCTCAATTACCTCTCCCAACCTTTCGATTGGTAAGCCACTAGCCAAGTGAGCTCCAACACTGGCAAAGATATCTCGACCATGAAACGTAGTGCTAGGATTTCTAGTGCGCCAGTAGTCTGAGTTGCTTAGCTCAACTGCTGCCATGAGTGGGTATTGCTCTAAAACTCCACTGAATAGCCCATTATCTGGACCGACCAAGAAACCCTGTGAGAGTTGGATAGCGATCGCTCTGCGGTGACTGCCGACTCCTGGATCAACCACCGCCACATGAACTGTCCCTGCTGGAAAGTAGGGATAGGCATTGAGCAAATTAAACCGAGCAGCGGCTAGGTTTTGAGGGGGGATTTGGTGAGTCAGGTCTACTATAGTCAAAGTTGGGTTAACTTGGGCAATGACACCCTTCATCACACCCACATAAACATCTTGTAAGCCAAAATCACTCAGGAGAGTAATAATCCGATTCTGAGGCATGGTTATCTCAAATCCAGTTGACTGATTATCATATCCCTTCTGGGGTAATGAGGCAGAATTGCTATGAGCTTCAAGGGCTTCCAACTTTAAACCTTAAACTTTCAACTTTCAACTTTCAACTTTCAACCGTCAACCGTCAACCGTCAACCGCTTATTAAGGCTGAAGTATGAAGTATGACCTATGAAAGCTCAAGCTCAAAGCTCAAGGCTGAACGGATGAGTTAGGATAAGGATTAAATTCAATACCACTTAAGAAGGCTAATCTACCCTAGAGCAAAGGTTCACTAATCATGTCTATGGACACATTACTAACTGAGGTATGGAAAGCTTGGCATAGCAACAATGACTGGATGGCTTGGAATTTGTTTCTAGCATCAATACCATTAGCTCTAAGTTTTTGGCTATTCCGCAGTAAATCTGGCTTACACTCCGGATTATGGTGGATAGGTTTAGCAGTTTTTATCCTATTTTTGCCCAATGCGCCCTATCTGCTCACCGATGTGATTCATCTAATTCAAGCCATTCGCAGGAATTACTCAGTATGGACAATTACTCTAGTTGTTATTCCCCAACATCTGCTAGTTATCCTAACCGGTTTTGAAGCTTACGTTCTATCTGTGATGAACCTAGGTGAGTATTTGCAGCGGCGAAGGTTAGGAAAGTTGATCTCCTCAGCTGAGTTAATTACTCATGCTCTGTGCGCCTTTGGTATTTATCTAGGACGATTCCAACGGTTCAACAGCTGGGACTTGGTTGCTCAACCCAATACCTTAGCTAAGGGCATGATTAATGATTTAACCTCGAAAGGTCCACTACTAGTGATGGCCGTAACATTCGTGGTGCTGACAGTATTTTACTGGATGATGAAGCAAATAACCTTAGGAATTATGATCAGAATGCGCCACCAACGTTCTGGCAGCGCAGCTTCTGGATAATAGATTCACAGCGTGCAAGGTTTTACGGCTGATTACATTCAGCCTTTTCTTGACTGACATCTGGCGGAGTATAGTTTTCCCTGTTGTGGTAGATATAGCCGTTAGGTTCGTTTTTGAAGATTACACCATTGGTAACTAACCCCAGAACATTTTGACCTGAGCTGTTGAGAATTTCCTTAGCCGCATTAGCGCTTGCAGAATCTACCTTTTCAGGTCGGGCCACCAGCAAAATGCCGTCAGCCATTTTGCCCAAAATTGGGGCATCAGCCATACCAGCTAATGCTGGAGTATCTAAGATAACGCAGTCATACTCTTGTGAGAACTTCTCCATCAGTGAAGCCATCTTCTGAGAGTCCAGAAGAGCCACAGGATTTGGAGGGATGACCCCAGCCATCAGAACATCAAGACCAGTCATTACTTCCTGTTTAGCCTGATCAAATTGAGCCTCACCCACGAGAATATTACTTAAACCCACTGAGTTAGTTAGTTCCCACAGATGATGTTGAGATGGATAACGCAGATCAGCATCGATTAGTAACACCCGACGTCCTACTTGAGCCATAGCTGCAGCTAAATTAGCACAGACATGAGACTTGCCTTCCTTAGGAACACAACTGGTTACTACAATCGATTGCAGTGGTCGATCAGAACTGATAAATTTCAGATTGGCTTGCAGAATTTGATAGGCTTCACCGATGACAGAGCGGGGCAAATCTCTCGGAAAAATGGGGAAAACATTCTGTTGAGAAAATCCACCAAAATAGCTTGTACTGACCAGCTTGCCGTAGTCTGGAATAACCCCTAACAACGTATATCTGAACAACTCTTTTAACTCTTTGAGCGTATGAACCGATCTGTCTAAGAGGTCGAGCAAGAAAGCCGTAGCGATCGCAACTAAGATACCAGCAAAGGCTCCCCCTGCCAGGATCAGGTTGGTTGGGATCGGAATCGGGTTTTCAGGAACGATAGCCTCTGAAATAACACGGGCATTACCTACATTTTGATTTTCCGCAACTCGGGTTTCTTGTAGTTTGCTTAACAAAATTTGGTAAGTTGCTTGTGCAGCAGCTACCCGTCGCTCCAGTTCCCGCTGATTCTGCTCTAGTCTCGGTAGGACTCTAGACCGCTGTTTGTAAGCCGACTGAGTATTGGTCAGAACAGCTAGCTGGCTAGTCAGCCCTAAACGCTGTACCTCGGACTGAACCAGTTCTGCAGTCAGTTGTTGCTGGATCGGTCCAAACTCTAACAAACTATTAACCGGTGGCGCTGGTTGTTGGCTACCAATGACCTGTGCTATTCGCTCTTGTAGTAGTTCTAATAGTGCAGCTTCCTGAAGAGCCAACTTAGCCACTGTCGGGTATTCATCGTTGAAGCGGGTGCGCTCGACTGCTAACTGAGCTTGTACCTCTTGGAGTTGTCTAAGTGCCTCCTGCACCCCAGTAGACTGGTTTAAAGACGTAGCTGCGACAGCTTGCTGTGTATCCAGACCGATCTTATTGCGCAAGCCCTCAGACTGAGCATTTATCTGTGCTAACTGAGCCTGAAGTTGAGAAATTTCGTCGTCTAATTTGGCAATCGACCCGACTGCAATGCTAGCTTCTTGTTGCAGATCTAATATTTTATTAGCTTCTTTGAATCTACGCAAATCCGCTTCTGCTTGGCTGACAGTAGCTTCAACTTTTGGGAGTTGTTTCTCAATAAAGTCACGAGCGGCGACAGCTTCCGCTCGGTTAGTTTGGATATCATTCTCTATGTAAACCCTAATCAGTGTGTTAACGATCTTTTCTGCCCAATTAGCATCAGGGGATTGATAGGAAATGGTTAGGATGTCTGTCCCCAAAATTGGTTTGACACTCAGTCCTCCTAAAATGACCCCAGGAGGGTAAAATTCACCGTTTTCATCCCTGAGGTTGAGAGCTCTGATGGTTTTTTCTATAATTGGTCTGGAACGAATAATTTCTACTTCCGTAGATAAGGGGTCGCTCTGGCGAGCCACATTATCAATCGTGCCAGTTGGATTATCCAACCCGGTCAGAGAAGAGGAATTATCTGTCTTTAACAGCAGTTGAGCTGCTGCTAAATAAACAGTTTTTTGAGAGGAGGCATACCATGCAGCAAGACCGAGAACACCACCAAAGGCTAGGGTAGCTGGCAAAAAGCGCCGTTTGAGAACTAGCCAGTATTTCTGAAAATCTATTTCTTCTGAATAGTCTATAGCTTCCATAATTGCTCAGGAAAAAAGTTTAATACTCACTGCAAAAAAAAATTAGTAGATTACTCACCCTTTTTTCACCGTCAGAAGCTAGGTATTTTTTTTATAAATCTATCTATAGTTAGATGCTATATAAATTAAAACAAATTAGGATGTTGGTTGATTATAGTTGATTAAGTTAGAGTTGTTAACAAGAATAAAAAAAATTTTACTATCATGTATATTTGGTTTTAGTGTTAATTTTATAAGTTTTTATGGTAATGGGTAATAGTTTGGTAGTCATCACAATTCCCCGTTGCCCATTACTAATTACCAAACCTTACACTCTTAATGCTTCCAGACAGGATATAAATTGTCTTTTGATTACTCTTCTACTAAAGTCTGTCTGGCTTTCCCCTTAGAGGGCGAAGTATTTGTATACAAACTGGCACTCTTGGAGCTACTGTTTAAGCTACATATCCAGGTACAAATACTTCGCCCCTACCTAAAATGGGTTTGGGTAGATTTAGCTAGCGTGTTGTCGATACCAGTCGATAGTATTCTTCAACCCCTGCTTAAACTCCATCTGAGCAGTGAAGTTAAACTCCTCCTTCGCTCGTTGAATATCCAGACAACGGCGAGGCTGACCATTGGGTTGATCAGTTTCCCAGACAATTTCTCCCTTAAATTCCATCAATTCGCAAATCAACTCAACTAAATCGCGAATTGAGATTTCATAGCCTGTACCCAAATTAACTGGCTCTGGTTGATTGTAATCCGTGGTAGCCATCACAATACCCCGTGCTGCATCAGTTGAGTAGAGAAACTCACGGGTAGGACTGCCATCACCCCACGCTGGCAATTTCATTTCTCCCTTTTGTTGGGCTTCATAGACTTTACGAATCAGGGCAGGTATTACGTGGGAACTGCTGGGGTCGAAATTATCTTCCGGACCATACAAGTTCACGGGTAACAGGTAGATGCCATTGAATCCATACTGTTGCCGATAGGCTTGTAGCTGGACTAAAAGAGCTTTCTTAGCAACCCCATAAGGGGCATTGGTTTCTTCCGGATAACCATCCCAGAGGTTATCCTCTTTAAACGGTACTGGTGTGAATTTGGGATAGGCACAGATGGTACCAACACAGACAAATTTTTCCACACCAGCTTCATAGGCGGCATGAATTAGCTGAGTACCCATCATTAAATTGTCATAGAATAGCTCAGCTGGCTTTTCTCGATTAAGACCAATGCCACCAACGTGAGCAGCAAGATGAATGATGATATCCTGCTGATCCACAGCTCTTTGACAGTTCTCTAAAGAACGCAGGTCATAATCACGCGATCGCGGAATAGTAATCTTCTGTGCATCCGCTCCAGCTTTACACAACTGATCCACTACCTGACGCCCTAGAAATCCAGCTCCACCAGTAACTAGAATTCTCTTATTACTAAGATCTAAACTTACCATTTATTTGTCATCCTTGCCTAGCTTTTGGAGAACTATCACCGTCTGGTACATCGCAATGCAAGCAGGAATATACTGAGTCATTATTCAACACAAATCCTATCGATCCGGATTTGTGGGTCAGATGTATTGGCTTGCATCACCGATGCTACCTTCATAATCAGTCATAAACTAACGGATTAGTCAACCATCGTAGCTAAGCCTTGACGGATATAGGCTTGATCATTCAAAGGTTGAGTACTTTTGCCGTTAGGGAGCGACAGACCCAAGGCTTGTAAATCCGCTTCTACCATTAAGGCTACCAACTGCTCAAAGGTTACAGATGGCTCCCAACCCAGCTTCTTCTTTGCCTTGGTGGGGTCACCAATAAGTAGATCTACCTCAGCAGGACGCAAATAACGCTTGTCAAACTCCACATAATCATGCCAATCCAGATTGACATATTTGAAGGCAATATCTAAAAATTCCTGAACCGAGTGGGTTTCACCAGTCGCTACCACATAATCATCTGGTTTGTCTTGCTGGAGCATCATCCACATTGCCTTGACATAGTCCTTAGCATAACCCCAGTCTCGCTTAGAATCAAGATTACCCAGGTAGAGTTTTTTCTGCTGACCTCCGACAATTCGGGCAATTGCTCGGGTAATCTTGCGGGTTACAAAGGTTTCCCCTCGACGGGGTGATTCGTGGTTAAATAGTATACCATTGCAGGCAAACATGCCATAGGATTCACGATAGTTTATAGTTTGCCAGTGAGCATACACTTTAGCACAGGCATAGGGAGAGCGGGGATAAAATGGAGTAGTTTCCTTTTGGGGTATCTCCTGTACCTTCCCAAACATCTCAGAAGAACCAGCTTGATAGAAACGCACGTCGATACCGGTGCGCTGACGATAGTCTCGAATCGCCTCCAAGAGTCGGAGAGTACCCATTCCCACCGAGTCAACGGTATATTCTGGGGAGTCAAAACTGACCCGAACATGGGATTGAGCCCCTAAGTTATAAATTTCCAATGGCTGAACCGCCTCTAAGATCCGGCGTAGGGTCACACCATCAGTCAAGTCACCGTAGTGTAGGAAGAACCGTGCGTTTTCATTGTGGGGGTCTACATAGATGTGGTCAATGCGATCTGTGTTGAAGGTGGAGGTCCTTCGGATAATACCGTGAACCTCATAGCCCTTTTCTAGCAACAACTCACTCAAGTAGGAACCGTCTTGACCTGTAATTCCAGTGATTAGCGCTCTCTTTGGTTCCGTCATTTTTTCCTTTTCCTGTAATGTAATGTGGGCAATTTTGGTAGATATTGCTTCCCGAGAAAATCTCCCATGCAAACTTCCCAGTTTGCATGGGAGTGAATCATCACCACGTTAACTCAAAAATTTATTTGTGGCTGTAGTGAATTTACCGTAAATAACCTCTCAGCCAAAATTTCACATATTCTCCACAGAAAGTTCAAAATTATCGATTAATACAATTCTTTAAAGAATAAAATAGTGTTGACGTAAATAAAATTTTGCGCTACAAAGTTGGTAGTTGCTTTTTTTTGACGAACCGATAAGGATGTTTGTGATTTTTTTTGATGATAGTTTTTTAGGCAAACATCCTTCCCAAATAGGGAGCCTCACATTTGATTACATGCATCGCCACTAATGCAGTAGTTTAGCATAGATATAAGTAGGGAGCATTCCACCTTAGAGGGTGTCTTTAAAGTTAAAAATTTTACAAATTTAGCCTAATTGCGCAGGTTATAAGTTCTCAAATTTTATGAGGATGCGCAGGTGAATTAGTTTGTCTAGCCCCATGGTTTAGTATGAGGTAGACTTTTGAAACACTGGTTTAGTCAAGCATCAAACAAAATTCAGTGTACGGCATTTTTATACTTAGATAGGAAGTCTAACCATTTTTCAAAACCATCCGGTTTTGTGCCTATTTATTTGTATAGATAATCGTTGATATTTTTATTTTTGCGGTTATCGCTGGTTCCTCGCAAAAAATCTCTGTATTGAATCAAAAAAATGGCCGATTTGCTTAAATTGATGGATAAGGGTCATACAGCGGTTTGCAATTCAATTAGGTACAAAATTATGGTTTTTTAGGGAGCAGGGAGCAGGGAGCAGGGAGCAGGGAGCAGGGAGCAGGGAGCAGCTAAGAGGGAAGAGGGAAAACAATCCTGTGTACCTGATAGTTATGCAAACCGCCGTAGTTAAAATTTATTTAGTGTTTTTTTATTAAATTATAATAATATGTTCTAAGAATTAGCATTTTTTTATAAGTATTAAATCCAAGTAGTTAGCATTAAATACCATTGAGTATTATTTATAATAATTTGGTTTTCATCGGATATTAATTAATGGAGTTGTCATGGAACTGCCCTTAACTGAAACCTATAGATTTGATATACGTGATCCTGTTTTTGCCAAACTTCGTCGCAATACCTATGCTGTATGGCTTCGCATCGTTACATTAGTTGTCACTGATGTATTCATGCTATTGATGGCATGCTTAATTGCCGTTAATTTTGGTAATCACATAAATAATGATTGGGGAATAGTCAATCAAGCAATACTAGTTTATGTAGTCATACCCTGGGAAATTTTATTGCTTGCTTTACAAGACCTTTATAATTCTGGTAACAAACGCCGTGACTACTTAGCTCTAGCCCAGACAATCACTTTTTCCCAGATTAGTCTACTCGTTATTGCTTGCCTGTATCAGCCCGATCAATTTGTGATTCAACCAATTTATAGTTTGTTGTGGCTATTAAGCCTCGCTCTTGTCTGCATCGGACGCTTAGGAATAGATTTTATTCTGAAACGGCTTCGCAAAAAAGGTTTACTTCGCTATCCAACCCTGATAATCTGTTCACCAGATCAACAACAAAAAGCAATTCAACTACTGGGGAACGAAGATTGTTATGGCATTATTAAATTCTTCGATGTTAATTTGTTAGATAAATCGAACATATCCGATTTTATTAAAGAAATTAGTGCTCTAGAGGTAGCCGAAGTCTTTGTTTGCTCTTGGAACAAGGTAAAAGATTATATGTTCTTTTACTGGAGTCTCAGAAACGCAGGTATAACCTTGCGAATTTTGTGTACAGAATTAGGACCTATTTACCAAAACTTGGAGATGTCTAGTATTGCTAGTGTACCTACCATACGGTTTTCTCCCCCTCTAATTACTGGTATTGACTTTTGGGCAAAAAGATGTTTTGATTTTGTGCTTTCTGTATTAGTAATGATTGTGCTTTTGCCACTGTTTGTTAGTATTTCCGTTTTAGTCAAGCTTGATTCGCCAGGACCGATATTTTACAAACAGGAAAGAGTGGGGTTACATAATAAACGATTTAAGGCTTGGAAATTTCGCAGTATGTTTGTGGATGCTGACCAACGCCTCAAAGATCTAGAAGCTCGTAATGAAATGAAAGATGGTGTTCTCTTTAAGATAAAAGATGATCCACGGATTACTAAAGTAGGAAAATTCATCCGCCGCTATAGCCTAGATGAACTTCCCCAATTATTTAACGTTCTCTTTGGAGAAATGAGTTTAGTTGGTCCTAGGCCCTTGCCAATCAGAGATGTCAATAAATTCTCTGAACAACACTTTATACGTCATGCAGTTTTACCGGGAATAACCGGACTTTGGCAAGTGTCGGGTCGTTCCGATATTACTTCTTTTGAAGAAGTGGTACGTCTAGATACTTTTTACATGGAAAATTGGTCACTATGGCTAGATTTGAAGATTTTAGTAAAAACTGCCATAGTGCTTTTACAAAAAAAAGGTGCTTACTAGTAACCTGAGTTCGAGATAACTAACTTTATCCAGGATTCAGGAGCTTCGAGTCAAGAGTCATACCGAGTTGCATTCAAAGATAGTAGATTGGTTGGATAGGGAGATAGGGAGATAGGGAGATAGGGAGATAGGGAAATTGGGAGATTGGGAGAAGAGAAAGTTGTACGTTTGACCGCAACTTGGTGTCAGAATAAATTATTTCTCAGTTAATTGGCAATTAAATCATAGTTTTATGCCATAAAATTATGTAGTCTGTCTTGATGCAGTCCCTACTCCCTACTCCCTACTCCCTACTCCCTACCTCACTTGGGTAGGTTTTTTACATTTGGGCGAGTACGTACTGGCACTCTTGTTGAAATTTCGCCAAATATGTCTGTCGGAAAATCTCCCAGAATTTCCACCGATTACCGACCCATCTCCCGCTCTTCCCCTCCTGGTCGGGGTTAGGGGTGGGTTCCGATTACCCATTCCCCATTCCCCATTCCCCATTCCCCATTCCCCATTCCCCATTCCC
>NZ_JAAHIE010000629.1:0-3783 GCF_010671945.1 Moorena sp. SIO4E2 | reverse complement strand
TTCCCGATTCCCGATTCCCGATTCCCGACTCCTCACCCAATTGAAAACTGCTGTAATTCAGTAAGCATTGTCCCACATTTCATGGTAGGATCGGTTGGCAAAAAGCTACTGTGCAGGCCCAATCAAAGGGCTTTAGGCAAGGATTTAGAACCTTTCAAAGGAGACAACTAATAATGAACCTGAATGACTTGATCGAAGAAAAATTAAACTATTATGCTCAGAAGATTGTTTCTGGCGGTAGCAAAACCGACGAAATGGCGGTTGGGGAAATTACCTTCTATGTCGCTCTGCGTCGCGTAGTAAATGGTAAAGGAACCCGGCAAGACGTGGGTATGATGGATGCTATCAACGACACCCTCCAAAGCTTAGGACTTGTCGAGGAAGGAAAAACCTTCTACAAATAATTTGCCCATCAATAAGTTTGAGTGATCGGCAATCTTGTAAATTGGATTTTATACCTCAATCCAACCACCACCAAGCAACTTTTTTTGGGAGCATCCCATTTTGGAAACAATATTACCCAAAGCAACGATATTTCAAGGGTTTCAGCCCCCTAAAAAGAGCTAACGTGCCAAATTGGGATGCTCCCCTTTTTTTGGCCTAATATGGCATTGGAGCGGATGTGAAACCAAAAGTGTTTAGCTTTGTTATAAAATGGTTTCACACCGCTCAACTTTACCTTTATGTCGTTTCAGATTAACTGTGGCTAGCTAGCTTGGCTTTTGGCGTTCCTGAATCAAGTAATGAATAGCAGTAGAGTGGGCATCCTGCCCGCTCGACCAGATATTGATAACGGGCAAGATGCCCCTTCCACCAAGATGCCCATTCTACAGGTGTGACCCAAGGGCGCGAGCAATCCCTCGCGCCCTAGGAGGCGCGCACCTACTCTTAAAATCATTCTATTATTCAGCAACGCCTAAAATAGGTAAGCATTGGTTTAATCTGAGTTACGGAAAGCTGACCACTGACCGCTGACAGCTGACTGCTTACTAATTCAGTAATTTCTCGGAATAAATCGAGGATTATTGTAGCTTTCGTAAATCTTAATTTCTGATCAACATAGATTAAAAAACTATAAATTATTATGTTAGGTTTTAATCAAAATAACTTCATGATTCCAATTTCAACTGGCATGGTAATAACGCAGGATTTGCGAAAAGAACTAGAAACTATTGAAATTGATAATAAATACGAAGATTGCCTGTTCATGAAATTAGAGGGGACTATCGTTCAGCCAGATAAAATTGACCTATTCTTAACTATAAACTTTCATGATCAATTTTTAGAACTACCCGGTGGTAGCATCAAACTTGGGCTAACCGGTGGAGAGCTAAGGCTGAACTTAACCAATGGCAAACTTCCCTATTATCACCGTGGTTTCAATGATGATTTTAAGGTTTCCATAGAGAAAAAGCGAAGGTCAAAGCAAGGTAGTAAAATTAACCATGACAATAAGATGTCCATGGGTTTAGACCCTACTTCCAATCAAATTGAGTTCAACCTTGGCACAGAATTAAATCTCAGAAAAAATATCAATCACGAAAAAACTGATGAATTCACCATCATGGATTACCAGATCACATCCAAAGGTGGAGAAAGCAGTCCAGCCTGGGTTTTTGCTGCCAAAAGTGGTGAGCCATTATTAACTGGAACCCTGAGCAGTATATGGTTAGGCAGTAAAGAAATTCCAGCTGGTCATGTCTTGATTCATGAAGGAGAATCTATCAATGCACTCTACATTGTCCTAGATGGCATCTTAACCGTTTCCGTTGAAGCTTGGAAAAGTCTGGAAATTGCTCGATTATCCAACGGTGAAGTAGTCGGAGAAATGTCTTTTGTGAAAGATCATCCCCCTTCCGCTACAGTTAAAGCTTTAGAAGACTCCATTGTGTGGTCAATTGATCGAGCTAAATTAACCCATAAACTAGAGAAAGACCCCCGTTTTGCAGCTCGTTTTTATCGATTGCTTGCTGCTGCTATTGCTGATCGAATACACCTGACCACAATTAGCTTACTTTACTTCGAGAAAGAGTATCAGATAGAAGACCCGATGGCGACTCACCTGAAGATTGATGAACTAACAACGTCCAGTCAATATAGGTTCATGGCTACACCCATTCATAACGAGTCGATCAAAACCTATGAAAAAGTTATTTTAGACAAAACTAAAGCAGCGTTACTGATTAATGGAGTGATTGAATCTTAAGCGATCAGCTATCAGCTATCAGTTTTCAGCCTGACCGCTGACCACTGACCGCTGACCACTGACCACTGACCGCTGAAGGCTGACCGCTGACCGCTGACCGCTGACCGCTGACCGCTGACCGCTGATAGCTGACAATTAATCGTCTTTTTTAATTACTTTAAACTCATCTAGCAATTGCACCCAAGTGATAGCATCTCTCTTGTCATAAACCCACCCGATCAGATTGATATCTCCTGTTTCCCAAGCAAATTTCCACCAAGCATCTAACTGTTCTTCAGTAACATCTAATCCTATTATTTCATTTTTAAAAGTATCACTGGTAGGCTGACTAGAGTGATGCCCCTGGATAAACTGTTGCCAGTCAGCTACGGTAAACTTAAAATCGTAATCCTGTGCTACCTTAACTACCTCTTCTGGATTTCTAGTAGCTATTAGCTGCTGTTTTAAATCTTCTTGTAGAGAAATAGCATGGAAAAATTGAGCAACATTTTCTGTAGAGATTGTAGACATTGTAGATATTAGCTATAAAAAATGTGTCACTCATGGACGCCAGTTAATCGAGTTTACATCTATTATTATAAATAATTAGTCAGCGGTCAGCGGTCAGCCGTCAGTGGTCAGTGGTCAGCGGTCAGCGGTCAGCCGTCAGTGGTCAGCCGTTGGCCTTTGGCTGAAAACTGATAGCTGATAGCTGATAGCTTAATGCTGATAGCTGATAGCTGATAGCTGATAGCTTAATGCTGATAGCTGATAGCTGATAGCTGATAGCTTAATGCTGATAGCTGATAGCTGATAGCTGATAGCTGATAGCTGATAGCTGATAGCTAATAGCTTAATATTTTATTTCCAAGACGATAAAGGTGGTGTCTCTAACAAGGCAGCACTGAGACTGTCGTGAATCTTGGCATTAGTTGCCAGAATCCGCCCAGAATTAATATCAATAGGACTGCCATCATAAGCAGTAACTTTACCACCAGCTTCCTCTAGGATAACGATACCAGCAGCTACATCCCAAGGAGAAAGCCCTCGTTCCCAATAGCCATCTAATCGTCCAGTAGCAACATCACACAAATCGATGGATGCAGAACCACTACGGCGAACTCCCTGAGTCAGATGAGTCAGGTAACAGAACTCAGCATAGTTATTATCAGAAGTCTGCCGCCGGTCATAGGCAAATCCAGTCACTAACAAGCTCTTACCCAGCTCAGAGACTTGGGAAACCTGGATTGGCTGACCATTGCAGGTTGCGCCCAAGCCCACAGCTGCACACAATAACTCATCCCGAAAGGGATTATATACTGCTCCCACCTGAGGCTTGCCGTCAATCAACAACCCCACAGAGGTAGCAGCAATGGGGTATTGATGGGCATAATTAGTAGTACCATCGAGGGGGTCAATCGCCCATAGGTATTTACTTTGATTGTCTCCCAGTTGACCGGATTCTTCTGCGAGAATCGAATGGTCTGGCACATCGTTTTTGAGTATATCTAAGACTACTGCTTCTGCTTCTTTATCAGCTGCAGTGACTAAATCTCCAGGACGACCTTTCTCTTCTACAGTTTTGAGATTGCCCCAGT
>NZ_JAAHIE010000628.1:0-3795 GCF_010671945.1 Moorena sp. SIO4E2 | reverse complement strand
ACCAACAACTCCACTGGAGCAAGTCGAAGGACTAGGATATCTAGGAGCTGGATGAGGGGAAACTTTCACGTCCAGTTCTGAAGGAGAGGTGCCCTAGGGTAATACCTAGGCATCGACTCTAACTAAATAAAGCAGCTAGGTTTGTAATTAACTGGTGTCTGAGGAATCAAGTCAGTACGATAGCATTTGGCTGGAATAAGCGTAACAAAGACAGTATCAATATTGGAAAAAAGAACAACCAAAACTTTGTCCAAATACCTACTGCTAAATTAAAAAGCCGAATAGAACAGTTATGCGCTGAACACGGCATTAAATTTGTTGAAACAGAGGAAAGTTATACCAGTAAGGCTAGCTTTTTAGACCGCGATATTCTGCCTACACTTGGTGCAAAACCCCAGGGGTGGAAAGAGACTGGGAGAAGAGTTAGGCGTGGACTTTACAAGTCCGGAAAAGGCGAATTGATCAACGCCGACTGCAATGGAGCCTGTAACATTTTGCGCAAAGTAGCGACACAGCTAGGAATTAACCTAGTCGAGGTCGGTAGAGCAGCTTTGAACCTGCCACAACGGTACAATTTTGATTCACTATCTAGATCGTATCGTGAAGCATCACTTCGCGTGGTTTCAACCCGCGAAGTGATATCAGCTTAGAATCCACGCGGTTTCAACCCGTGGAGAGTTCAAATCATGCTAAATACACCATTCAACCGCTTCAAGCCAGCTGCTCTTCCGTTGAAGAAAGCACTCTCAAGACTGGCACTCGGTCTGGCGACCCTGCTGTTTGCCGCAGTGGCAGTATTCTGTGCCACAGCTCCCACGGCTTTAGCAGCAACGGTAGAACCATTGCATGGAATACACATTACTGAAAAAGGTGTCACAATCGTAGTGACGAGCAACGGCTGCACGCAGAAAGAGGACTTCACAACCATATTGGCAAAATCCCAGCCTCCCATTGTTACCTTCATCCGCCTGAAACCGGATTTTTGTAAAGGTGTTTCCCGTCCCTACCGGATTGAGTTCTCGCTGTCGGAAGTGGGAGCGACAGAATTTAAAGTGGCTAATCTGTTTGAACCTGGCCCCAGATTTTAGCTGTCCGGTAAAAGAAGCCCCACGTCTCAATCCGCAAGCATGAGCGTAGTCAGAAGTATCCGCAAGAATAGGGCAGCCTTTAGGGTGGATCGGCTATGCGTAAAAGAGGTGCGACCCGTGGCGAATTTAATTCGCCTACGGAAAGCGCACCTTTGGTTAAAACTTTATGATTAAGGCTGCCCTAATAAACAGGTTTCATCTCCGGGATGAATTTTACACAGAGTCTTTGGGTTCAGGGAAACGAGCTATTAAACTCCTCAATAATTCGGAGCAAGTCATCCCTCTACGATCAGCTTCCTGTTGAAGCTGCCTTTTTTCAAAACTGGTAAGTCTAATCATTAAGTTTTTGTCTTTCATTTTGAATTGACATATGTAAATACTTATGCTATCATGATGATAGGTCGAAAAGCAGGAGATTGCAACAATGAGATTGGCGTATCAGTACCGGCTAAGGTTGACTAAGTCACAAGAAGCAGAGATAGAAAAATGGCTGGACATGCTTCGCCATCAATACAACTACCTACTTGCCGACAGATTTAGCTGGTACGAACAGAATCGCTGCTCTATTAATTCCTGTCCTCTTGTCTGCCATTTGCCAGATCTAAGAAATAATCCTGATTATTTTTCCCAGAAGAAAACTCTCCCTCAGCTAAAGAAAGATAGACCTTGGTATAAGGTAGTCCAGTCTCAAGTCCTACAAGACTGCGTTAAAAGAGTGGACTTGGCTTTTAAGCGTTTTCTAAAGGGCGACAGCAATGGAAAAAAAAGTGGAAGACCTCGATTTAAAGGGAAAAACAGGTACAAGTCTTTTACCTTTCCGTCTCTCTCTAAAAGTCCCATAAGCGGCAATATCTTAACCCTTCCTAAGTTTGGAAAAGTTAAGATGATTTATCATCGACCTATTCCAGAAGGATTCAAGATAAAAACAGCTACTATAACCCAAAAAGCAGACGGGTACTATGTTACGCTATCTGTCCAAGATAATTCTGTTCCGGATATTATCCCAGTCGATAGCGCTTCCAGTCCTGTTGGGATAGACATGGGTCTCAAATCCTTTTTGATCAAGTCTGATGGCGCTGAAGTGCCAATACCTCAATACTATCGGAAAGCTCAAAAGCGACTAAAAAAGATCCAAAAAGCTGTTAGTAGATCTAAAAAAGGAAGCAACAATCGGAAGAAAGCTGTAAACAAACTAGGGAAAGCTCACAAAAAAGTTGCTGATACTAGAAAAGACTTTCATTTTAAAACCGCTAAAAGCTTGTTAGACAACCATGACTTAATTGCTCATGAGAAGTTAAACATTAAAGGTTTGGTCAAAACTAAAATGGCTAAATCTATCCTTGATGCTGGGTGGGGTCAGTTTTTGTCAATACTATCAAACAAAGCCGAAAATGCTGGTTTGGTTACAGTTGCAGTAAATCCCCGAAACACCAGTCAAAACTGTTCTAATTGCGGAACAAAAGTACCTAAAAAGTTGAAAGACCGCATTCATTCTTGTCCTCACTGTGGATACACAGAAGATCGTGATGTGAATGCGGCGATCAATATATTGAAATTGGCGGTGGGGCATCCCGTCAGAAGTAAAGCTTCCCGAATATCCGAACCGATAGGTGGAGCTGGGAAGAAGCCCACACTGAATCGTAGATTACAGTGTGGGAGTATGTCACCGGCGGAAGTTCTTAAAACAGGACTCTAAGTGGAAAAAAATGTCACAAACTCCCTGGTGAGATCGTTTTAGTTATAGAGGGAAATAGCTAACTTTGGGGTAGGCGAGTGTGGCGAACACGAGTTAAACGTTGTTTAATTCTTACCCTATAGCCTCAATTTAATTATTCCGCTCAAATTCCTCCCGATGCTGACGTTACGGTAGAGCGCGGGAGGAATTTTTTACAGGGTATGCTAGAATATATCCTAATTTGGGGTTGCATCATTGCGGGATGATTGAGAAAACTAGGAAACGAAATGTCCTAAATGCCAATCAACCCATATCCGTAATAATAGTCACGGTCGAGGTAAACGAAATTACCTCAAATTTGCTGACGTCAATTTATTGAATCCTATTCCACCAAGGGTTATTCAGCCGAAGTGAATAAAAATTGTGTACAAATTATCTTGTGGCTAAAAAAAAATTGTGGGTATATAACATTTTTATTTGAGATGTAAACATAGAAGTGATAAATGGATCTTCGGATCAGTATGAAATATCTAGGAGGAGTTTTTGGTGTTTTGAGACATCAGCATTTGGTTTCATGATCTATTTGTAAATGCTATATTTATAATTTTTTTTTGCTAGAGCTATAATTTTAACAGCTTTGATTGATAAGACTTATTCAAGTTTTGAGTAATATTTAAATGATGCCTAAGATGACCAATGAACTATCCCCTCCTAATTTACAAGAGGCCGAGGATTTATTATCTGAGCTGTTTCAAGAAGTACAAAAGTGGGAAAGTCCGTTAGTTGGTGGAACAAAACTGGGTATAGGAGCAGAAGCTATTGACAGTCTGCGTCAATCAAAGGTCAGTTTTGGCAATCCTAGAGACAGGTTAATTCAGCTTACAGAGGAGACATTCAAAAATAGTGGTAAGCTGTTCGGCATTTAAATTGGTATAATAAAAATTAATAAATAACCCAATAATAGGAAATATGCCAGCAAAAAATTATCTGACACAAGAGCAAAAAACAATACTTCAAAAAGCCTTAAAAATA
>NZ_JAAHIE010000627.1:0-3811 GCF_010671945.1 Moorena sp. SIO4E2 | reverse complement strand
AGCCGTCAGCTTAAGATCAACCTCAAACGGGAGAATTTAATAGTTCGAGATTTTGTAAGCATATGCGCGTAGCCGATAAGCTGAAAGCTGACAGCTGAAAGCTGATAGCTGACGGCTGAATGCTTACGAAGGAATTGACCTGAATCGACTAGAACGGGTACGCTTACAAGCAGCGGTGGAAGCATAATTATCCCGTTTGCTTAAGGTGAAGGGACTACCTCTAAATTGGCAAGATAGTACCAAGATTCCCACTGTACCAGTGAATTTAAACTTAACTAAAACCCACAATCCTACAGATATGGGTAAGGAAATTGCTCAGGCTATTTATAGAGGTATGGCGCAATGACAAATCTAGGAGTAAGTCGGACAAATCAGCTAAAACCGAGGAAGATATTACCTCTTTTCTCGACCACTTTCTGGCAGTTGTCCGACAATACAGTATCATCATTGCCTTGAAAAAAACCTAGTCTAAACCCTGCTATAAACTAGTTTTGGCGGACAGTTACACCGAGACTAGTGTTCAGTGTAAGACCCATTACACCCTTCGCGACTGATGGGTCTTACCCCAATTATTTTTATAAATTTTTATTAAGAAAATTCCGATTATTACACTTAAGAGACTAGTTTACTCTTTAATAAAATAAGATATGAAAATCCTAAGCATCCAGCCGTTAATCCCTCAACCTAAAAAACTGAGTGATAGCTGACTGCTGAAAGCTTACGGCTTACTAAAATTATTGACTAAGTAAAAAAAGATGGTAGCCCAATCAAGTTCTACATCCAAGGTCAATGTCAAAAACTTTAGCCGCTCAACACTGGGAGAGTTTGATGCCCCAGTAATTGAGGGGAGTTGGCCAGAAAATTTATCCGGTTATGTTTTTATTGTTGCTCCTTATCACCGAGAGAAAGAGCGTCATCTATTTGCCGGTGAAGGGGTAATTATTAAATGGGATCTCAAGAGTGATAATGGCAAAATCAAGGTTTACAGTAAAAGACTAAAAACCTGGGATAGTGTTTGGCATAAGATCCTCCCCATATACAATTTATCAAAAGGATTTTTTCCCGCAGTCATCAGTCCGTTAGGGGTGTCAGAAATTGCTAACACAGCCATTGTCAATATGAACGGCAGGCTGATATTGACGGCGGATGCAGGACGTTATTGGGAAGTCGATCCAGTCACCCTTGATACTATAACCCCAATCGGGTATTTTGACGAACATGTGGTTTCTGTTCCCCTATCATTCTTCCCAATGGTAGCCAATACAGCCCACCCATTAGTTGACCCTAAAACCAAACAACTGATTACTTGTGAGTTAAAATCTAAACCCAATCCAGGGGATTTATTCACTGATATGATCAGTGCTGTTTATATTACAACCTGGGATGGGGAAGGAACCTTAAAACACTGGGAATTAGAAGGAACAGTTCTGGAGGGGAGTCCTCATTCAGCGATAGTAACTGAAAAATGTATTATGATTCCAGATATGCCATTCCAAATGGGATTGGCAATGCTATTAGGAGTCAAGATTCCGCCTCTGAAAGCTTATCCAAAAACACAGATTTATATCGTTGATCGTGATGAACTCAAACCAGACCAGGAAACTGTTCCATCCCGTTTAGTCACGTTTGATGGGGATAGCTATCACTTCTTATGTAACTATCATCATATCGATGGCAATATCCATTTAGTTGGGATCCAGCAAGCAACAATTAGCCTCACTGAAGCCTTGCGACCGGATGATGTGAAACACTTTAGTGGTGAGAAGTATGATAAAGACTATTATGGTATCCCTTGGATGTTTGGTTTCGATCCTGGCGTTTTGCGCAAAGTGGTGATCCAAGATACTCAAGTGATTAGTGAAGAAACCTTTGTCCATCCAGGATGGTTTACCACAACCCTCTTCACTGCTGATCCACGAGAATTCTTGGCGGAAAAGGGATACTCTGCTCTCTATCAAGTTTATGCTGGATATTACCAACAGTTTATCTGTCGTCGTCAATATCTTAGTTTTCGGGATAGTAAAAACAGAGTTCTAAGGGATGATCAACTTCCTCAACAGGACTTACCTTCAGTTCTCGCTAAAATTCCTCTAGACACGAATTGGCAAGAACTGACTGAGCAGATCAAACAAGAACAGGAACAAAACCCTGACACCCATGTGTGTGATTTAGGCAAGGGATTGCTTGATTTTTATGTGTATCCTGTAGGAAGTATTTTAAATAGTATTCAATTCATTCCCCAAAACCAAGGGTATCTTTTAACTACTGTGTTGACCCCAGATAGCTTGGAGGCTTGGCTATTTACTGCTGATAATATCAGCAATGGACCAATTGCTAAAATTCGTCTCCCAGACAAGGTAACTTTTGGCTTCAGCTTACATTCAGACTATTTTGAGGAGGTGACTCCTGCTCCACGTACCTACAAAGTGAATAGACTAGAATCCGATTTACGGAGTATAATGGTAGTTCCTTGGGAATTTTTATTCAACCAACGCAAGGATATTTTTAAGAGAAAGTAATATAGTAAAGGGAATAGGGAGTAGGGAGTCGGCAGTCGGGAGGTAAGCTATCAGCGCGTCGCGTATCAGCTATCAGCTTATGGGTTAAGTCCCAGCGTCGAAGCCTGTGCCACGCTACTTTAAATGCTTTTGAATAAAACAGGTAAGCTTTGGCCTATGGCCACGCTACGCGAAACTTTAATCTGAGTTACGGAAGGCTGATGGCTGAATGCTGAATGCTTACATATCCTGCTCCCTATTCCCTACTCCCTACTCCCTACTCCCTGCTCCCTTGCTATATTGACTTTGACCATTGACAATTAACAATTAACAATTAACAATTGATGAGTTAGCTCAATAATAAGTATTCAAACAGACTTGAGAACAGCAGTTTATTAACCACAAGGATTTCATGGCTACATCTCCCCTTTCCCCTCGTTGGTTGAGAGGAGCAATAGTCGCTCTAGACCCTGCTAACCCCCTAGCTAGTGTGATTCTTTTCCAGTACAATCCCGAGACGATGACGCGATCGCTTACGCCCCGGACAGCAGGAGCGGATTTGTCTGCACAGGGTAAATCTGACCTAGACACTACTGAAGCGAAACGAATCAGTGGTCCTCCGAAAGAGAGCATTAGTCTAAAAATGGCCCTTAGAAAAGCAGGGACTGATTGAGATCACTCCTGGAGAGGATCGGCGGACACGATTGGTGGCACTAACGGCAAAAGGCCAGGAAAACCTGACCCAAGCTATTCCCCTCTGGGAACAAGCTCAAACAGAGGTGATTGAGAAGCTGGGTGTCGGTCCGTGGCACAATCTATTGGAGCGCTTGACTGAAACGGTTTCCATCGCATAATTGGCAACAGACTCCTGATCACAAGCCCCTCTTTTTTATTTATTTAAATAAGTGTATATACATTTAAGCGTCAGCATTCAGCTGTCAGCTTTCAGCTCTCAGCCTAATGCTTCAAATAAATCTCATTTGGGAGAATTTAATAGTTCGATATTTTACAGAATTGAAAGTCTGGGGAAAAGCCCTTGGCCTATGGCCATGCTACTGTTGGCGCAGCACCTCAAGTAGCGCAATCGGTGCTTTTGAATAAAATAAGCCGTTCGCGAACGGCTGACGGCTGACGGCTGACGGCTGAATGCTTACCTGCGTGTTCCAGGGTCTATGGCTCAAAAGTTGCAAAATAAAGCTCTACAGTCAGCTAAAAAAATCAAGGCAAAGGAAGATGATACGAACAACAACGAACTTCCTTTTTCAGAAAATAAACTTCTCTATCCTGGTTTAACAGGAACAGTTAAGGCTCAA
>NZ_JAAHIE010000626.1:0-3815 GCF_010671945.1 Moorena sp. SIO4E2 | reverse complement strand
ATGTACGCTCTACATATTTTTTACGTTGCCTACTTATGATTAGATAGTATCTCTCTACTTTTAAAGTTTATTGTTTATGCTTTCATTATAGCACATCTCTTACAAACTTTCATTGAAAGCCGTCGAAGGAAGGACGGGGCTTTAAACCCAAAATTTTCGGTAACCATTAAGCTATCAGCTAATGCGCTACGCGCACGCTTGGCCTGTGGCCACGCTGCTTGAGGTGCGAACAGCTATCAGCTAATGCGCTACAGATGGTGCTACTTTCGGTGCTTATGGGCGATGGGCACGCTACTGTTCGCGCAGCGTGCCCATAGCGCAATCGGTGTTTTTGAATAAAATAAGCTGACTGCTGACCGCTGACGGCTGAATGCTTACTTAAGTGTTAAGTGTTAAGTGTTAAGTGTTAATTGGCTATCAACCTAGAAAGATCCAGAAAGATAAGTATTCAACCTGACACGACTGTCCACTAACCCTAATTTTTTTGTGTAGATTTTTTAATAACTTTCGGAATTTCTGTGATCACTCGTGAAGCAATCTGTGGTGGAGTCTCCCCAAAATCTTCACAGATGTGAAGGTCAGCTAATTCATAAAGACTCCGTCTTTGGTCAAGAATTTTCTGCAATTCTAAAGCAGGATCAGGTTTCTGTAGTAAGGGGCGAGTGGTATCCTCTTGCAAGCGTTCGATTAACATTGCCACAGGGACATCCAACCAGACCACCAGACCATAATGCAGATAACTCCAATTTTGGGGTTTAAGCACAATACCACCTCCTGTAGCAACGATCAATTGCTGATAAGCCGATAGTTGCGATAGTACCTGAGTCTCCAGTTGTCGAAAGGTTTCTTCTCCGTCCTCAGCAAATATCTCGTTAATCGTTTTACCTGCAATTTGCTCAATCAGGGCATCTGTATCACAAAAACCATAACCTAGCTCACTAGCTAGTAAACCTCCAACAGTAGTTTTGCCAGCGCCCATCATGCCAATCAGAAAAACATTGATGCCCTTCAACAAGTCATTCACGCATGCCCTCCCCGGTCTAATCAGTGATTACCCTTAGTTCACACTTAATCAACGGTACCACTCTAGGATTCCCACTGGGAGACAGCCTTTCACATTTATGTTATTATTCACAATAGCTTCATCTAAACTTCATCCCAACAAACCCGATGTAGCGTGGTTTTGGGGAGCCAGTGAGGCCACAGGGGGTGCCCACTGGGCTTACTAAGGTGCTCCCGCAAGCCTTAACACACAGGAACCTTGACCATGAGGGACTGGCGTGGTTTTCCCCATCTGGGACTGGATCTAGACAAAGGCAGCGTGGAAACCGTCATCATTTATGTGGCTATGTGGCGGAGGAAGCAAGACAAGGCGGTTTTAACCGCCGTCATTATAAAAGTAGCCAGAAGCTTAGGGTTAGGCTTAAGCCGACTAGGTAAGCGGTGTTTAAGCACCGTTTGCCTGGTGTACCTTTAGACTGAATACAAGTCCAAACTTGGCACGAGGGTAAAATAATCCCCGGTTCTCTAGACCAGGGAAACTCAAATATGTGTAACGCACAGTTTCTAATCCCTGGCATTTAACTACCTGATGAAGCAGCTGATTTCGGTGTCTCACAAAACTATCCCACTAGTGAAACAGATAGTTAAACCGATCTACTGGTTTTCACTAGTGGTCACTCCATCTAAAGTAGGGGTAACAAAGTAAATGTTGCTAATTCGTGACATTGTCAAACAAGCTCTCACCACCGGTTATCTTACCATAGAAGCCGAGGATAAATTACGCAGGATGCTCCATCAAAAACATAAAAAGTACGATTTGGCGGATCTCGATGCCTTTATGGCCTTACAGGAAGCTGCCATGACTGGTCGCGTGAGGCAACAATCTCGCGAACAAATGAATCATTAGCCAAATGGATAATTGACTAACTATCTAACAATAGCAGCCAAGGAGTGACCTTTCACTACCTTGGCTGCTATTGTTTGACTAGTAATAAACAAAGTCAACAGTGAGTTAGGATTGCTATATAACGTAATTAAACATTATTGACACACAAATATTGACACAAAAAGGGTTATTCAAAGTCTTCATCATCCTCAAACCCCCAGTCCTCTTCATCCTCTTCAGGCTGCTTAGCTACCGTCTTGTAAGGTGGATTAATTACTCGAAACTTGGCATCGTAAACTGTTTCGGATTTACCAACACCTGAATTTCCAGGTTTCCGATAACTATAGGAATACACAGAGTCGCTTTGATCACTACTTTCGAGTTCTTTGCTCAGGTCATAGCTAGTGGGATCCGCAATAGTTGTGTGTGAGGTCGAATCTTGCTTAACCCCTTGGCGACCTGATGAAACTCGATCTGAATCCTGATCTTTGTCAAAGTCCCAGTCTTTACTACTACTTTCTTCCCAATCCGAGACCGGATCATCTTTTGAGGTTTCTTTCGAGGCTGAACGCTCACGAGTTTTATGCTGCCTCGTCTGGGTTTGATTACTTTCGCGACGGCTATATTCAGAAAATAATGGCTCGTTGTCCGGTGGTTCAGAATTTCGACGAGAGTAACGCCAAGCCAGGTAATTGGGGAGTCGTAGGCTGATGCTGGTTAGAACTCCAGCTCCAACGGCACCAACAATCCACAAGGCTAGAGGTAGAGGTGGTGTCTTCATGCCTAGAAAGACCAACGGTAGCACTGGCAACCAATTATCGACAACAAACAGTGCCAATCCACCTATTACCAAACATAAGAATATAATAATCCTAAACATAAACCAAGGGCTTGAAGGTTACAGGTTAAAGGTTGCTTGAGGGGTGATGAAGATTGATCAGCATATGTCCGGCTCAAGGCAGAAACGTCTGACGATTTAGCCTCCTACTACTTCCTCTTTGAAATCTGCCCTATTTTCCCCATCTTTCCGATATCTTTATTTGCTTACCTATCATAATAACTATGTTGAAGCTAATCAGTACTTCTGCCCTGCCACCGTTTTAGGGGAATGCAGTCAATGTCTAACTGGTCTAAAGCACGAGCTACCACAAAATCCACCAAATCTTCGATGGTTTGAGGGTTATGGTACCAAGCCGGTATAGCTGGAACAATTCTAACTCCTGTTTCTGCTAACCTGGTAAGGTTACGCAGATGGATTAAGCTAAAGGGTGTTTCACGAGGTACGATTACTAGCTTACGCCCTTCTTTAATTTGAACATCTGCTGAACGCTCCAGCAGGTCAGTACTGAAGCCCGCAGCCATTTTTGCTACGGTATTCATACTACAGGGCATGATCACCATTCCTAAAGTACGGAAAGAACCACTAGCAATGCTGGCTCCCACATCCCCCCACCGATGACAAATGAGTTTGCCCCCCTGATCGACTGCTGCTTGCTCACGCCAGAATTGTTCTTGTAGATCGGGTTCTAGAGGCATGCGAATATTTTGCTCTGCCTGCCAAACCATATAGGTAGATTTTGAGGCCACCAGCTCAATAGCATAGTCAGCCTCTAGTAAATATTTTAAAGCCCGTACAGCATAGATTAGCCCAGATGCACCGGTGACACCAAGAATTAAAGGAGTTGTCATTAGTTGTGATTAGTCAGTAGTAAAATCATGTCCGGTGTCATGTAAGCATTCAGCTATCAGCTATCAGCTAATAGCTTAAATTGTTAATTAACAAAAAGGAATCAACCCTATGTTAGAGTCGATGCCTCCGATTAAGGAGGGCACCTCTCCTGTCATACCATACGTGAAAGTTTCCCCTCATATGGCTCCTAGATCTTCTCTCCCTTAGGAGTGCTCCAGTGAATTTGCTGGTGACAGC
>NZ_JAAHIE010000625.1:0-3847 GCF_010671945.1 Moorena sp. SIO4E2 | reverse complement strand
ATCTACCAGGAATTGAGCAACAAGGGGATGACATGCCAACGGTACTGTTGCCAATGAGCTTGCAGAGTCTCGATGATCTCGGTATTACAGATATTGGTCATCAAAGAGATCATAATGAGGATTGTTTTGGCATCGAGACCCAACTCAAAAAGCAGGAAAATCCCATTGGTCGAACTATACAAGCTCGTGGTTTATATATTCTCTGCGATGGCATGGGAGGGCATGCGGCTGGGGAAGTAGCCAGTTCTATGGCAGTAGAGGTACTCCAGAATTACTTTAAACAAAATTGGCAAGACGAGTTTCCCACAGAAGATAGTCTCAGGAAATCGGTCTATGTAACAAATCAAGCGATTTTCGATATCAACCAACAAAATGCTCGCTCTGGCAGCGGTCGAATGGGTACGACTCTAGTCATGATGTTGATTCAAAATACCAAGGTAGGGATTGTCCATGTCGGAGATAGTCGGGTCTATCGTCTAACTCGCAAACGAGGCTTAGAGCAAATCACTATAGACCACGAGGTGGGTCAACGAGAAATCCAGCACGGAGTAGATCCAGAGCTCGCTTACTCTCGCCCTGATGCCTATCAACTAACTCAAGCCCTTGGACCGCGCAGTGAGCAATTCCTAAATCCTGATGTGCAATTCATAGATATCGCAGAAGATACTATATTCTTACTTTGTTCTGATGGTTTGTCAGATAATGACCTGTTGGAAAATTACTGGCAAACTCACTTAGCGCCTTTACTAAGTTCCCGAGCTAGCCTCGATCAGGGTCTGGTTAACTTGATTGAGCTGGCAAATGAGCATAATGGTCACGACAACATTACACTAATCCTAGTTCGGGTGAAGGTGCGACCAAACTTGGCTCAACCAACATTAAATTAGGTGATTAGTTGTATGTGATTAGTGATTAGCTAGGTGATTAGTGATTAGCTAGGTGATTAGTAGCTGCCAGTAGATTCTGGTTAGTCACTTTGGACAAAGGACAAAACCGACAAAGGATAAAACCCACAAAGGATAAAACCCACAAAGGACTTTGGACAAAGGACAACTGACTATGGTCACACTGACCCTATTAGATCCGTTAAGCCCCACTCCAGTGCAGCAGTGGAGCTTTCAGAGCAAATCTACGATTCGCATTGGTCGTGCTCCTGATAATGATGTGATTGTCGATGACCCGATCGTGTCACGACATCACCTGGAACTCAGGGCTAGTGCTTCCCCATCGGGTCCGATGTGGCAGTTGGTCAATCAGGGTGCCAATGGCACCTTCCTCAATGGTGTCTTGGTTTCCCAGGGGGTGCTGCCGGAAAAGGCTCTGATTCAGCTAGCCCAGAAAGGTCCGAGGCTGCAATTCCAAGTTCAAACCCAGCAACTCCCTTCCCTAGCACCCTTGCCCTTGACTGAGACTACTAAGCCATGCCAACACCAAGGCAATGCACCAGGCAATTTGTTCTGTATTCACTGTGGTCAACCCTTGGTGCCAGTCGAGGGAGTCATTCGCAACTACCATGTTTTGCGGACATTGGGACAGGGGGGAATGGGAACCACTTATCTTGCCTGGGACAAAGTTAACAGCAAGGATGGATACCCACTCCTACTAGTACTGAAGGAAATGAATGCTGACATGGCTCAAATTTCCAAGGCTCAAGAACTGTTTGAACGAGAGGCTCGCACCCTAAAAACCCTGAATCATCCCGGAATTCCCCAGTATTACGACTTTTTTGTGGAAGGGGGGAAAAAATACTTAGCCATGGCTCTGATCCACGGTGAAGATTTAGAAAAACGTGTCTTGAGCACTGGACCAGTCACCTTGCCCCAGGCAGTAGAGTGGATGATTCAGACTTGCGATATCTTAGACTACATCCACGACCGCCAGCCGCCTCTAATCCACCGAGACGTTAAGCCCGCGAATTTGATGGTGCGCCATCGAGATAACCGAATTGTGATGTTGGATTTCGGTGCTGTTAAAGAAATTGGCACAATACCAGGCACACGGATTGGTGCCGAGGGATATAGTGCTCCTGAACAAGACCGAGGTCAGCCTTGCACTCAATCGGATCTTTACGCCATTGGCCCAACTCTCATATTTCTGCTCACCGGGGAAGCTCCTCTAAAGTATTATCAAAGGCGTAGTTCAGGATATCGGTTTGATGTATCAGGCGTTCCCACTGTTACTCCCCAATTAAGGAAAGTGATTGAGCGGGTTTGTCAACCAAGGGCTTGCGATCGCTACCAAACGGCAAAAGAACTGATGCAGGCTTTGGTTGCTTGTATTTAGGAGTCGGCGAAGCATGAATATGAGCAGAAATTTCACGGGCATAATTTGGCGATCGCTAGTGATTAGGATAAGGGGGATAAGGGAATAAAGAAAGGATATACTCACCCTACCCGCGCTGTCTCCTCATCCATGACCAAGCTCCACCTATTGAAGCGTGGACGCCAAATGGGAGCGAAACAAGTCAGATCAAGTCCGGTTAATTACTTCTAAAAATGGTTGATCCCCGTTGTTCGCCTTTTGTTAATTGTCAATTTTGAATTGTTAATAGCTAATTGTTAATAGCCAATTAACCACTGACAACTTTCAATTGTCAATTTTCATATAGACGAACAACAGAGATAGATAAGTACTTAACCTGAAACAGGATCAGATCATTCTTCGTCCCAGGCTTCCACAGCTAGTAAGTCACTGATCGGGTCTTGCATGGTAAACCCGAATTCAGTAAGTTCCTGTTTCCAGTAGGACCATTCGTCCCCATAGAGCAGGGCAATTTTCCAAAGGCTGTCACTGGGTTTAATAATTTTGGATTCCGCCAGTGAACGCACATGGCGTTGCAACTTCACCATGGGGTGAGTAACTGTTTGAGTCATACTCTAAAATCTCTAAATCAATTCTGTTGTTAGATTGGCTTTTGCGAATACCTGAACTACAATGCTTCCCCTTTGCGGTAATGCGCCGATCTGTAGAGTTTTGTACGGCAAGGAAGCCCCTCTATACTCTTGTAGCGCAATCGGATGCATTTAAGCAAGCCCGATCTGGGTAAATGTACGGGAATCCCTACTTTAACGCGAACCATAGACACTTAGCCAAGCCGCGAGAAGCCCCGCGCTCTACCCGATAGGGTGAGCGTCGTATGGGAAGCGCGGGGCAAGGGTCGGAACGTCGAAATGCCAATGTAATATACTAGGAAGAGTAGGGAAAACAAATTAAGAGCTAACCGCCACCTACTAACAGCAACCTTGAAAACCACCGAATATGGGGTTCCATCCCGAAAAAAACTTGATAGTTTGAGTTATCTGTGGATGGGTAAAATTTCATAGGTGCTCGCACCTTGAGCCCATTAAATTCGCTCAAGGTGCTCGCCTGCAGTACTTTGGTTCTAGAACTTTTTGTATTGTTCCGGGGGGTCGGGGCATCCCGGAGACGAAACCGATAGATAGGGTCGCCTTTATAGGCGAGCTGGCTATGCAGAAAAGGGTTAAAACTCATGAAATAAGGCGACCCTATCCTTACGGTAACTTCTGACCGTGTTGTTAATAAAGTAACCCGTGTATCCGTTCGCGCAGCGTCGGCGAAAGCCGATACCGTTGGGTGGAGTTGGTAAGAAGCCCGCGCTGTCCCGTTAGGGCAGCGTCGGGAGTATGTCACTCAGGTTATGATAGTACCTATAGCCCAAGGAATTTAGAGCCAATTACAGCTTTTCAATGACCCAACCACCACACCTTGCCCCCTATGGTTCCTGGAAATCCCCTATTAGCGCTGACATGATTGTTCAAAGCAGCGTTAGGTTGGGCAGCATTGCCCTTGATCAAAAGGATGTTTACTGGATTGAAGGGCGACCTGC
>NZ_JAAHIE010000624.1:2555-3852 GCF_010671945.1 Moorena sp. SIO4E2 | reverse complement strand
TCCCGAATCCCTGTTCCCTTTGGTATATTAACCTTGACGCCTTTGGAGTCATACCAGTGTCTAACGAAATAGACGATATTCAGCCTGAGCAACACAACAGTTCTGACGCTCAACTGTCCCCACAACAACAGGGGCAACGACTAAAAGAATTAGCACTAGTCTTTTTTAAATTGGGGACAATTGCCTTTGGTGGCCCAGCTGCTCACATTGCCATCATGGATGATGAAGTAGTGAAGCGACGACAGTGGATGAGTCATGAGAAGCTGCTCGATCTACTGGGAGTTACTAATCTTATTCCAGGCCCTAACTCTACAGAATTAGCGATTCACATCGGTTATGAGCGAGCGGGATGGCGAGGGCTGTTTGTTGCTGGTTCTTGTTTTATCCTGCCAGCAATGGTGATTGTCTGGATCATGGCAGCAATTTATGCCCGTTACCAGAGTGTGCCCCAGGTAGAGTGGCTCCTTTATGGTATCAAACCAGTTATCATCGCCATTGTTTTACAAGCGTTATGGAAGTTGGGAAAAAAAGCAGCAAAAGATATTCCCACCACAGTAGCAGGAGTTGCAGCTACTGTCGCTTTCTTCTTAGGCACCCATGAAATTCTATTACTGCTGTTGGTCGGAGCTGCAGTAATGCTAGTTAAAAACCTTTGGCGTAGAGGAAACAATATCACAGGTGCTTTACTTATACCTTTCTCTAGTGTTTTAGCACAGACCGGTGTACCATCCGCTGCTTCTATATCTTCCGCTAGTGTGTTCTTATTCTTCCTAAAAATTGGCTCCGTTCTATATGGTAGTGGCTATGTGCTGCTGGCGTTTCTACAACAAGATTTAGTAGAGCGCCATCAATGGCTTACTTCCCAACAACTGCTTGATGCGATCGCAATCGGTCAAGTCACTCCCGGTCCTGTGTTTACCACTGCTACCTTTATTGGCTATCTGCTGAATGGAAATGTTGGCGCAGTAGCTGCAACAATTGGAATCTTTTTGCCTGCCTTTGTGTTAGTCGGAATCCTCAATCCTTGGGTGCCCAAGCTACGCCAATCCCCCTGGGCAAGTGGATTCCTAGACGGTGTTAATGCCGCTTCCTTAGGACTGATGACAGGAGTCACTTATATCTTAGCACGTACTGCTTTAGTAGATTGGTTAACCGTTATGGTAGCAATAGTTAGCGCGGTGCTGGTATTTCGCTTTAAGGTAAATTCCGCATGGTTAGTATTAATCGGCGGAATTATCGGATTGATTTCACAATTAGCCCAGTTGTCGATTGGGTTTTAGGGAGTCGGGAGTCGGGA
>NZ_JAAHIE010000624.1:0-2123 GCF_010671945.1 Moorena sp. SIO4E2 | reverse complement strand
CTTCTTGATTAAAGAGTTGAGCAGCATACATTTCCGCAATACATTGACCCAAGCCAGAAATAATATTTTCATTCTTAGCTTCAACTATTGTAATTACCGGCAAATCTAAATATAACTGCTCTTCTGAACCACTAATGATATAATCACAAAATCCAGTTAAGCCTTTTTCCCTATCGACATTAAAATCAATCCCTGAGAATAGACTAATTTTTTGAGATGATTTTTCTTTGACTTCCAGTAAAATATTAATAATGATTAGTTCTGACCTAGCTTTTTCCGTATTAATGGCTAACGCTAAAGGGAGATTTCTTTTTAAGGTCTGTGCGAGATAATCACTTATTTCAATTTCTTCACTATTGGAAAATAGTGACTGATCCTCGACAGTCTGGATATTAAAGTCAAGCTTGACTTTCTTTAGAGTAAAGTCACTATATGCCACTTAAGTCTCCTGGTTTTGAGCCTAATGCTAAGGCGGTCGGGGTATGGGTGTTGTTATGCGGCGGATTGGTGCTTTCGATTATACCAAGCATTAACTTCTGCGATTATCTGGCTAACCTGCTCCTGATCCAGAGAACGCCATTGATTGTTTTCAAGAGTATGAAGGCTCTGGTTGGATTCACTGGGATACTTCAACCATCGGTAATAGCCCCTGTCATCGTCCATAGTGAAAAACAATACACATACCGGGAAGGGCAAATCTTGAAAGTACTTCTTTTCTTGGTCAGATAAAACTAGTGACGCTTCTTGCTGTATGTCCTTGAAAGCTTTGTCTCGACCTTTGATGTGAACACCAAAAACCCTTCCTGTTGGTAATTTATCCCGTAGTATTGTTACCAACATATCTAGCCCATAATCAGCCTTCATCCTTTCCACAACTAGATCTTGGCTACTTGTCAAATATACTATCGCCAGATGTTCAGCACGCTCACCAATGAAATAATCTAAATCTCGCTTCATTACTGCCTCCACTATTGCACTAGGAAGTCTGCTGTAACTTGACTGCGATTGACCGTAGGTCACGCTACGCGATGGCTCGAAGAGCCCGCTAAAAGCGATTGGCCTACGGCCACGCTACGCGAACGCATCAATTGATTGCTACTGACTATATTGCCACCTTAACTGAGTTTAATTAGGCAAGCAAAGGTTTGTAATTGTTGAGCTTCGTATTCATGGAATGAAAAGTCTCATTGAACCTCTATAGTCATCAATGTCAAAGATAATCTCAATTAGCCGATCAACACAACGATTGCGATAATCAGGATCACTCAGAACTCGATCAGAATCTCCAATTGTGACAACAGGTAATGAAGTAGATGTATTTTCTTCACGCATCACTTTCTCTAGAGAATTCTTACCGTTCATACTCCGATTGGCTGTTAGCAGGATCATTTGATTGGCTTGTGCAAACCGCCAAACTACTCTGTCATCACTAGTAATCGATAATTCAATCTCTGCAAAAGTGACAAACCGAATGGGTAACAGCTCCAACCAGCCAAGGCTAGCAATACTACCTGACAAAAGTAGAGCATGTCCTTCAAGATTATGATCAACCAAGAA
Source organism: Moorena sp. SIO4E2 (assembly GCF_010671945.1). NCBI lineage: Bacteria > Bacillati > Cyanobacteriota > Cyanophyceae > Coleofasciculales > Coleofasciculaceae > Moorena > Moorena sp. SIO4E2. The sequence continues at coordinate 566 of NZ_JAAHIE010000624.1, read as the reverse complement.
AATCATCGCTGGGACTCAAATTGAGCTTGATGTTTTGCTTTCTGTGCTTGCAGCTTTTCCCAAGCCGCCTCCCTACCTGGTAATGGTGGCTTTTTGGCAAGTCGGGCAATCAGGTCACGATTGCGCTGTTCATAATACTGTCGCAATTCTTCAGCTTCTTTCACTACAATTTGATACTCAGCTTCGACTTCAGCACGATTGGCTTTAATATAGGCCAGAGCAGCATTTATTTGTTCCTCGGTTAAGTTGAAGAGACCACGAATAAGCTTAGGAGGATATTCAGCAGTTAGGTAATCTATTACATCATAGAGTGTGATGCGTGTACCTGATATCGTCAATCCCCTTTCTGTGCGAATGATAGCCACTTTTCCATTAGACTCTAAACTCATATCCCTTATTCTTAAAAGACTAAATCCATCATTAACTACGCTATCAGCTATCAGCTATCAGCTATCAGCTATCAGCTATCAGCTTATGCCCGTAGCGCAATCGGTGCTTTTGAATAAAATAAGCTGACCACTGACCACTGACCACTGACCACTGACCGCCCATCCCTGGCCAAATCA
>NZ_JAAHIE010000623.1:0-3884 GCF_010671945.1 Moorena sp. SIO4E2 | reverse complement strand
GACTATCTCAACGACGAAGCCCTAGCTTATGAACTAGCAGGCAAATTCTATTTAGCCAGAAACCAAAACCACGTTGCTCGCCACTACCTACAAGATGCCCACTATACTTATCAAGGCTGGGGAGCTGTGGCTAAGGTCAAAGATTTGGAAGCTCGATACCCACAATTTTTAGCTACAGTTTCAACAGATAGTATTAAAACTAGCTTAAATCCGTCCATTACCGACTCAGGTAAAACTACATCCGGTGTTTTGGATATCAATAGCATTCTGAAAGCATCCCAAACTATTTCTGGGGAAATTATCCCAGACAAGTTGCTGGAAAAGTTAATGAAAATCCTGATTGAGAATGCTGGCGCTCAACAAGGTTTTCTGATACTGGATAAAGACGGTAATTGGGTAATTGAAGCGGAAGGAACAGTGGATTATGATCAGGTGACTACACTGCAATCCCTGCCAGTAGACTCTGTGGATGCTGCTAGTCAAACCCCGGTCTTGTCAGTCTCTATCATTAATTATGTGGCTCGCACCCAGGAAAATTTAGTCTTAAGTGATGCGGCTAATCAAGGACAATTTACTCGTGACCCCTACATTGTTGCCACTCAACCCAAATCGATTATCTGTACTCCTTTGTTAAATCAAGGTAAACTAAGCGGTATTTTATATTTAGAAAATAATTTAACCACAGAGGCATTTACGAGCGATCGCATTGAAGTTTTAAGAATGCTTTCTGCTCAAGCTGCTATCTCTATTGAAAATGCTCGTCTCTATGGACAGTTAGAAGACTATAACCGCAATCTAGAGCTTAAAGTAGAAGAGCGCACTCAAGAACTATCTCAAACTTTGGAAGTTCTGAAAGCTACTCAAGCGGAACTAATTTTTGAAAACGAGTTACTGAAGAGTGACGAACAAGCCGCGAATTTTGATTATCAAGTGGGGGGAAGTTTACCGATGGATTCTCCCACTTATGTGGTGCGTTCTGCTGACAGAACTCTCTACAAATCATTAAAGCAAGGGAAGTTTTGTTACATTCTCAATCCCCGCCAGATGGGCAAGTCAAGCCTGATGGTACGTATGATTAACCACCTGAACCATGAGGGGATTAGCTGCGCGGCCATCGACTTGACTCGGATTGGCAGCGAAAATGTTACCCCTGACCAATGGTATAAGGGATTGGCAGTAGAGCTATGGCGAAGTTTTGGTTTACTAAGAAAGGTGAATTTAAAAAAGTGGTGGAATGAACGAGGGGATATTTCTACGGTTCAGCGGTTGAGTCAATTTATAGAAGAAGTCTTGCTAGATGAACTTGATAAACCAGATAACAGTTTACCCAATAAAAGGGTAGTTTTTATTGATGAAGTTGATAGCGTGTTGGGCTTGAATTTTCCAGTTAATGACTTTTTTGCTCTGATTCGCTCCTGCTATAATCAGCGTACTATCAATCGAGACTATGGCAATTTAACTTTTGCTCTGTTTGGGGTGGCTACCCCCTCTGGCTTAATTACTGACCACAAAAGAACTCCTTTTAATATTGGTCAGGCGATTCAACTAGAGGGCTTTAAAGAGCATGAAGCTCAACCTTTGCTTCAAGGATTAGCAGAGAAAGTGACCAATCCTCAAACACTGCTCAAAGAAGTGTTAGCATGGACGAGTGGTCAGCCTTTTTTGACCCAAAAGATCTGTCAATTCATCCGCAGTACTTCATCTGCTATCCCTACCAACGACGAAGCTGAATGGATTGAAAATTTGGTGCGAACCAGGGTGATAGAGAATTGGGAATCCCAGGATGAACCGGAGCATTTGAGAACCATACGCGATCGCATCCTCGAAAGTAAACAATCTGTAAGGCTACTGGAAATCTATCGACAAATTGTGGACCAGGGAGAAGTGGTGGCTGTTGACAGTCCAGAGGAAAAGGAATTGCTGTTGTCTGGGTTAGTAGTTAAGCAACAGGGATGTCTGAGAGTCAATAACCGGATTTATCAATCGATCTTTGACCGCAGTTGGGTTGAGCAGCATGTGTGACTGAGATCTTGGACTTTAAATTAAAATAGTAAAGGGAATAGGGAATAGGGAGTAGGGAGTAGGGAGTAGGGAATAGGGAGTAGGGAATAGGGTATCAAAAATTATCACAATTGATTTAGGATTGCTATAAAATAGGAATTATCCATCAAAAGTAATTAAACTGATGAAAGCGGCAATTGTACGTATTGGAGATTCCCAAGGAATTAGAATTCCTAAAGAAATTATTGAAAAATGTGGTTTAGCTAATGTAGTTGAAATAACAGTAGAAGATGGAAAGGTGATCATTTCGCCAGTATCCCAATCTCGTCAAGGATGGGAAGAAAGGTTTAAAGAAATGGCAGAAAATGGTGATGATGAATTATTAATTGATGATCGGATTGAAAATGATTGGGATGAAGAGGATTGGAAATGGTAGCGATTCCCAAGCAATTTGAGGTGTATTTGGTTTGTCTCGATCCCACCATTGGTTCTGAAATTAAGAAGACTCGCCCTTGTGTGATTATATCTCCTAATGAGATGAATAAGTATATCAAGACAGTGATTATTGCACCAATGACGACAGCGAAGCGAAATTATCCCCTGGTAATGAGATACACAGGATTTTTTCCCTATTCCCGTCTTGATGATGTTGACCACATTCCCCTAAAAAAGGCGCAGTTCAATCCGTTTACTCGAAGACCCAACACTGAAAGCCCCGTCACAAAGCGAGCAGGGATAAAAGTGAATAGCGCGCTTAAAGCCAGCGAAAAAATTTTGCAATTGGTGTTGAATATTATCTAGCGCTATAGTATACTAAAGGTATGAGTACAGGCTGAGAAACCGCAGGCTGAGCCGGGAGAGAGACCCGTAACTTACTGACCTGAAAGCAGTAATGCTCGGAGGGTAGGGAAAGTCCTCCTTAAAAACCCAACCGTCAATTAACCGTTGGCGTGTGAACCTAGCAGAATCACATTTTGAGAAAAAAAACTGTACGGCGGGGCACGCCGGAACCAGGTGAAAAGGAAGAAAACGGACTTTTTAAGGCACTTCCCTACAAGTAGCCAAACGCCCAAGGAGAATTGCCCGCTGGGTCTACTGTGAACTGAACTGAAGTCTTGGTCTTGACGGGTATTTGGTTTAGGTACTGCTTAATTTTTGGCGGCGTCAAAGATTAGGACATGGTGGTTTAAGGCAGCTCGTTGATCTGGGAATCGCCGTTCTTTCAAGACGGCGAGTGTCAACTAAGGCAGCTAGTGCCCGTTCCAGTGTAGGAAGTTTCGTCCCGTTATCGGGGTCGAGAATGCGCTTGACTTCCTGTTCATCAGTATTGAGAGTATGGGCTAATTGGAGTGATGTAATCCCTGCTTCGCACATGGCCAGGTAAAGGGCAGCTTTTAAGGCAGTCTGAATTGGCACCGGCACTAAATAGTCTCCGCCTGCTGGGGGTGAGGGATTGGGGATGTCGAGTTGGTCATCAATTCTGGCTGCGATCGCTTCTTCCAAACAGTCCGCTGCTTCAGCGAAGGCTTGTTCCATGGAATCTCCCTGAGTAATGGCTTCTGGCAGATCCTGAAAAGTTACCACAAACCCGCCATCCGACTCGTCAGGGGTAAATGTAGCCGGGAATGAAAATCGACTCATAGTAATGGCATGGTTAAATTTCATCTTCCTGTAGACCAAGCTGACGTAGCATTGCCTTCAATGTCCCAGTCTTGAGTTCATCTTTGGGATTGCGGACAATAGTAAATCGATCACCAAAATAGAGTGTGACGTGGCTTCCTTTCCCGCGCTTTTTGTCAACACGAGATTCGAGACCACGCTCTCTTGCTAACTTTTTTACCCTCTATCATGAACTCACTTCCTTTCATAATAAAACTATCGGA
>NZ_JAAHIE010000622.1:0-3886 GCF_010671945.1 Moorena sp. SIO4E2 | reverse complement strand
CAAATGCCATGATTAGGTAAGTTAGCAACACATAGAAAGCACTCATCTGTACCGTAAAATTGGCTGGGTTAATCCCAACAATCCCCAGTGAGAGCCCAATTAAAAGCGGTAACAGGAGTTGACCGATAGCGAAAAAACCAAAAATCAGCACTTGCCAAATAATTTCCCCATCCCAAGCTGTTTTCCATGGCACATTATGATTGGTTGCTATCAGGGATTGCTTACCTTGAAACAACAACTGAGCAACCAAACACACTAAGATTATCAAACCCAATAGGGTGTTAAATCCTGGGATGACAGCGATAACGAATAATTTGACAATTGCTTGTTCAGCCGTTTCTTGTTCTTGGGTTTGGAGTGACAATAGGTCACTTTGGCGCTGCTGCACTTGATACAGCTGACTCAAAGCGCGATAGCGGAACCAATTATCTAAGTTTTGTTCAATTTTTTCCTCAGCATCTGGTAGTACCAGGGGTGGCTCACTCCATAGACCCATTAATACCCCAGCAGTTTCTAATGAGCCATTAGGGTATGTCTTTGCATCCCAGGTTTCAATAGCAGCATCGGTTTTTCCTTGTTGAGCTTGGAGAATTCCAATACGCAAATCCAGCCGAGCAATCAGCTGTTCGATGTCAGACAATGACTCTTGCAATTGCTGCTGCTCTGAGGGATAGGCGTTTTGGGTCAGGGGAGTAGCTGGTGATTGTGATGGCGCTCCATCCTTCGGTGTGGTTACCTTCCCTATGGAAAATTTTTGGAGTTTGGTCAGAACCTTTGACTGATTGGTCTGAGCCAATTGACGGGCTGTTTCATACTGTTTTTGAGCAGATTGAAACGGCTCAGCACCAATTAAAGCATTTCGAGCCACAGTCCAATCTACCTTAGACTCCTGATTAGACTGCTCAGATGTAGCAGAATCAGAGGTTGTTTTCTGCCACTCCCAGCCATGAAGTACTAGATTGGTTTGGCGAAGTTCCAGATTAGTTTGAATCTGGGGCTGACCCCAGCTTTCTACCAGAGAAAGGCCAATTCTAGCGATCGCAAAAATCGTCAGTACAATTAAAACCAACCGTTTTATAGTCATCGAACCCCCCAACACACAAGCATTTTGCTCATTAGTTACTAGTTATTTTTTGCTGCTCAATGGACTACTAACCAATAACTAGTCACCAACTTTACACTGCCAGTTTAGGGATGATCTAGCTAGGTTACAATGACCTTGATGATTCGGAATCATCTGAGTATACCCAGTATACATTTGTCACCCTAGCTGACCCGGCTGAACCATATACCTGCTCATGGAGGAATAAGAGATTGGCTACCCGCGTCGTTATTGTCCGTCACGGTCAAAGTACTTACAACATTCAGCAGATCATTCAAGGACGCAGTGATCAGTCAGTCTTGACCGAAAAAGGTTGTGCTGATGCCCAAAAAGTTGGTACTGCCCTCAGTAGCCTCAGCTTTGATGCCATCTACTGCTCCCCTTTACAACGGGCAAAGCAAACCGCAGATATTATCCTATCCTATTTGCCAAACCCTCCCCAGTTACAGCCATCAGATCAGCTGATGGAAATCGATTTACCCCTTTGGCAAAATCTCCAAAAGAACGAAGTTAAGGAAAAATTCCCAGAAGACTACCAACGCTGGAAAGAACGCCCCCACGAATTTTCCATGGTCATTCCCACAGGGGTCGGGTCTAAAGAACACTTTCCTGTGCTTGAACTATACAAACAAGCAGAGCAGTTTTGGCAAGAGGTTATCCGCCTCTATCAAGGAGGTACGATTTTAATCGTAGCCCATAATGGTATCAATCGCTGCTTAATTAGCAGTGCCATTGGGGTAACTCCTGCTCGTTACCATAGTATCAGGCAATCCAATTGTGGCATCAATGTGCTCAATTTCACTGGTGGTTGGGGAGAAACCGTACAATTGGAATCCCTCAATCAAACCTCCCACTTGGGAGAAACCTTGCCAAGGTCAAGCGCACCTAAGGGAGATATTGACCTTGGGTTGCGTCTGTTGTTGGTGCGCCACGGTGAAACCGATTGGAATCGTGCCTCTCGCTTCCAGGGACAAATTGATGTACCTTTAAATGAAAATGGTCGTAAACAAGGACAGCAGGCGGGTGAGTTTCTAAAAGATATCCCCATTGATTTTGCAGTCAGTAGCCCCATGCTGCGTCCTAAGCAAACTGCTGAAATTATTCTCCAGTCTCACCCCAATGTCAATTTACAAGTTGATGATGGACTCCGGGAAATCAGTCATGGCTTATGGGAGGGCAAATTAGAATCAGAGATTTCCCAAGAGTATGGTGACTTGCTCAATCAGTGGAAAGTTGCCCCAGAAACGGTACAAATGCCAGAAGGAGAGAACTTACAGGATGTTTTGGAAAGGGCAGTGCCATCCTGGAATGGGATAGTTAAATCAGCTACGGCATCTGGTTCTGGATTTCAGACTGGCTTAGTGGTGGCTCATGATGCTATCAATAAAGTAGTACTTTGTGACATTCTTGGCTTGAGTCCAGCATTAATTTGGAGTATCAAGCAGGGAAATGGGGCTGTCAGCGTAATTGATTATCCCCAAGGCTTAGACAAAGCCCCAGTATTGCAAGCGATGAATATCACCACACACCTATCTGGAGGTGTATTGGATAAAACAGCCGCTGGTGCGCTGTAGCTAAACAATACGATCAATTTCCATGCTTTGGGGTAAGTATGTTGAAGGTTGGTTGAAGGTTGACCCTAAGCCAAAGTGTTACAGTCAACCTCGCCGACAAAGGATGCTTAAGGCGAACAACCTTCAACATTAACTTGATGTAGTCAACAGCAAACTGCTAAATGCAAAACTCATCAACACCACACAAGCAAATCCGCACCCATGTTTTCATTTCCGGAAGAGTTCAAGGAGTTGGTTATCGCTACGCCACAATGCTTCAAGCTAAGCATCTAGGGGTGAATGGTTGGGTGAGAAATCTTCTTGATAAGCGTGTGGAAGCAGTCTTTGAAGGGAATACCACAGCAGTAGAAGCTATGGTGCGTTGGTGTCATACCGGACCGTTAAATGCTGTGGTTGACAATGTACTGGTTAAGAATGAGACACCGGAAGGTTTGCAGGGATTTGAAATTACGCACTAATCGGTATAGTTGAGCTTGGTTGTAAATCCGTTTTCGTAGCGTGACCGTAGGTCAATCCCATTGATAACTAAAAATTAACATCTATTTAGTCTAAACTAGAAGATTCTACACTAGTAGATGTCAGGAATTAAGGAATTTCCTATGTCTACAGAAGATGCTCCCATCAATAATGCTGTCTTAGTCACCATCATTGGTGAATCAGTAATTCGAGAAAGCCTTGTGAAGCTGATCAAAAGCCACGGGGCTACTGGTTATACTGTTAGTGATGTACGGGGAGAGGGGGGTCACGGCAAACGCCTAGGAGATATTCCGGGCTACAACACCAATGTTGAAATTAAGACGATCGTATCCCGGGAAGTGTCTGATGCAATTCTGCGTGCTATAGCCGAATACCGGAAGCGTCACGCTTTAATTGCCTACCGACAGGATATAGAAACGTTAAGCAATTAAAGCAGCGATCAAGTGATCACAAGTAATCACCAGTTAGTTAATCTAACCAATCATCGATTTTCTGGCTGCGATAGACACGCCTAGACTTTGGACTTCCCTGATTCTGACTCCCAGTTTTACTTTCACTAGCTTCGGTGGTTACAGGATTAACTTCCCGTTTATATAAGTCTGACTTACGATATTGGTTCTTTAATGGTGATTGCTTCTGGGGTTTAGGCTTGGGGTGTCTATTTTTCCAACCGAGAGTTCTTTGTAAAGAGCGCAATTGGGCATGAGCTTCATTGATTTGTTGCAGCTTGCAG
>NZ_JAAHIE010000621.1:2429-3893 GCF_010671945.1 Moorena sp. SIO4E2 | reverse complement strand
CAGTATTATTTGAAGCTGATTCCCTGTCTTGATGCAGCGCATCCCTATTACCTATTACCTATTACCCATTCCCTATTACCTATTCCCTATTACCTATTCCCTATTACCTATTACCTATTACCTATTACCTATTACCCATTACCCATTACCTATTACCTATTACCTATTACCTATTACCCATTACCTATTACCTAAAATCCCGAAATTGTGTACCTCATAGCTATGAGAATTGCTATATACCGTTCCCGTAGCGTGGCCATAGGCCAAACAGGTTTATTTGAAGCTGACGGCTGACAGCTGACGGCTGACAGCTGACGGCTGATGGCTTACAACAAATCAAAAAATAAATTTAGTTTTTAACATTGGTACTACGATACTATTGTTGTTACTGTTGTGTTCTGGAGATATAATTACAAATAGACCGGGAGTGATGGAGATATTGTCATTAATTTGGTAGCGATAAAAGGTTTCTAAATGGTAAGATAAATCCAAATCTTGACGACTGTTAATATCATTTTCAGCTAGTCTAGGAGGCATTCCAAACACGAAACCTAATTCATTGCCTTCTTTGCCTAAATCGGGAAATGCCATGGTGATAGCCCAAGTCCAGATATCAGCTTTAGCGCCCTTTGAGCCATCCAAACCACTTTGGCGGGGAGAGGATTCAGCGTTGGCATTGATATAACTAAGCCAACCCCCAAGGGCAAAACCAGGACTAAGTCGATATCTCGCTTGTAAGCCAAACCCATTAGCAGAGGTGGCAGTTTGATCACCAAATGGTGCTTGGGAAAATTGACTGCCAGTACTCCCAGTGACATCAATCCCTGAGTTGGGTTCAGGAGAATAGTAATGGACATAATTCAATCCAATCCCTAAGCGCTGATTTGGTGTTAAGGTTAGCTGAGTGAAAGCACCAAATTGACCATTAAATAGTCCATTACCTTCGGTGGGATTAGAGATACTAGCGGCACTACCTAAATAAGCTACACTGATTCTAATTGAGTCATTAAATTGATAACGAATAGCAGCGCCACCACCTTCAGCTAGGCGATAAACCGGGTTATGTACTCCAAAACGGGAGAGGGCTGAGACGGGATTGAGGGGGTCTGTAATCTCATCGGCTGACAGACCTGCTGCAGCAATATGAGCTTGAATGCGATCGCTAATCGGGAATCGATAATATAGTTCAGTTAAGACAAACTCCTGGTCTGTATCTGTTTCAAAGTCATAGAGAGTCATGTCTGTGCCATCAAGGGGGTTATTAAATTCAGGCACGTCGGTGGTATCGATTCTAGTGCGTAACAGGTCTTTACCGGTGAAACTGGTATCAAAGGATAATAGGGCAAGACCTGTGAATGTAGTGGTAAGACTATCGTCTTGAGTTGGGCTACTGCAACAAGGGGCAGCTTTGTTATCAGTGAAGTAGTCAATTAGGATAAAGTCTACTTCGCCATTGAGCTTAGT
>NZ_JAAHIE010000621.1:0-1753 GCF_010671945.1 Moorena sp. SIO4E2 | reverse complement strand
TCACACCGAAACTATTATATTGGCGCAAATTTCAGCAATTTGCCCAGTAGGGTGATGGTAACAGGGGTAGGTTTTTAGATTAGGGTCAAAGGGGAAGTGTTGGAAGTGTGGGGGGTGAGGAGTTAGATATCCAACCGCTATTTTTACACTCAAACTGATTCGAACTGGCTTATACCGCTTGTCTTATGAATAACCGCTTACGTCAATTTTATCAATTTTTTTTGCAGAATGTAGTCTTAGCTATATTGGTGGCATTGCTGAATCAAGGAATGAATATGAGTGGGGTGGGCATTCTGCCTGCCCGAAAATATCAGGAACAGGCAAGATGCCCATTCTACAAACTCTTAAAATTATTCCATTATTAAGCAACGCCAAAAAAACACTATATGTTGAATGAAAATGAATTGTCAACAAGCACAATAAAGCAGGGTTTATTGAGAACTATCCCTGGTTTATTGACAAGATGCGTTTAGGGAGCATGTCAAATTCGCAGAACAAATGTACTAAAATAACTCATGACCGCTACTCAAGTCCCGAAAACACTGTAGTTCAAGCGTTCTTACAAAATTGACCTGCTCCCCCTGGGAGTTTCGATGGACAAGCAATGGGATAAAGTATTATGCTGTCAGCCAATTTGACCAATGAAGAGGATCAAAAAAGAAGAATCAAACACATGGAATTTGTTCAAGCTGTAATCTAACGAATGGCTAGCAACTCTTTCCAAATCAAGGGGTGGAGCATAACTATTGTTACAGCGCTTTTCGCTTTAGCAGGAGCGACTACCAAGCCTATCTTTATTCGTAACCATTCAGCCGTCAGCTTATGCGTCTTAGCGTCGAAGCCTGTGCCACGCTAATTGAGGTGCATGCAGCCGTGATAACTGCAGGGGGTCGGATTAGTAAAACGAGCAGGAATTTTCAATCAGCCGTAGGAGCATCCCGCAGCTTTTTTACTACCTCCCGTTAATTAGCTGACGGCTGACTGCTGATAGCTGAATGCTTACGTTGAGCCAACGGTTTTTCAGCCTGTAATCTATGATTTATTCTACATTGCTTTTGATGATGATTTCGGAGTCTTATAGAAAATATTTTTACGGCTAAAAGCGCGCTGTTTACTTTCATACCAGGTCATTATACGCGGGGTTTTCAGTGGCTATACTCCTAATAAAATCCCAGTTTAAAATCATAAACTGGGATAAACTCAATTAATCATTATTAACCCAGACTATTGGGCAATCTCAATGTTTTACTTATTTCTTTAATTACCCTTGTCGCTGGTAACTTCATCTGATACACAACGGTTGCATGGATAATGTCTTCCGAGACTTGCCGATCCTTGCGTATTTCCTCCTCCTACTACCCCTTTCAGGTCGTCTACTGACAACTTTAGGAGGTCGGTTTCTTGGCTAGGTCTGGTTTCTAGATTTTTGATATTTATTTTTTCTTTCATGTTTGCTTTACACTCCGAATCAAGTTGGTGTAATCTATGAGGAATTGGTCAAAGTTACAGAACATTTGAAATTCAGTTCCTTTGATCAAGCTCTGATAACAGATTAATTGAACTTTGTGAATGAAATGTGAATATGCATCTGGTCTTAGAGCTGATTTGTAAAGTAAATCTTAAGAAGTCTGAAAGCCTTGCTATGATTGTCTTTTAGGTATTAAATCTGAGGGGGTGACATGAGCCCTGAAAAGCCCACTAGATAAGGCTTTGATGCCAATGAGCTATGGCTTGATACAGTGGGAAATTGACC
>NZ_JAAHIE010000620.1:0-3920 GCF_010671945.1 Moorena sp. SIO4E2 | reverse complement strand
GGGAACTATAGTCCGCGATCGCCTTTTTGACCCGCTCCTCCGATGCCAACAACGATACCATCTTGCCACCAGCAGGCAACTGCTGCATTAACCGCCCCCGCATGGCAATTAACTTCAAACCATCTTCAAGACTGAAAACTCCTGCCACACAAGCTGCCACATATTCTCCCACACTATGGCCCATCACCATATTTGGTTTAATGCCCCAAGAAAACCATAACTTGAGCAAACTATACTCAATAGCAAACAGTGCCGGTTGGGTATAGGCGGTTTGGTCTAGGAAAGAGGAACTTGAGTTTTGTTCTTCTTGAGGATAAAGTACTTCTAAAAGCGGATTTTCCAGATCCGGACGTAGGATTTGATCACATTGATCTAAAGCGTGACGAAAAGTAGGTTGAGTTTCATACAATTGCCTTCCCATATTCAGATACTGGGAACCTTGACCGGTGAAGAGGAATGCCACTTGGGGATGCTTGCGACCAATCTTTTGAGCCTCTATCACTCCTGGTGTTTCCTGTCTAGTTTCTGCCGCCTTTAATTGTTCCTCTAACTGTTTTGTTGATTTGGTGACAATGGCGAGGCGATGCTGGAAATGCGATCGCCCCACATTAGCAGTGTAACAAACATCTCCTATGTTCAATTCTGGATGCTTCTTCAGATGGTGGTAATAACTTGTCAATAACTGCGAGAGCGCTTCTTCTGTTTTCGCTGACAGGGTTAGAAAATGAACTGGACGTTCTAAAACCTCTTCACTTTTGAATTTTGAATTTTGATTTTTAACTTGAACGGGTGCTTCTTCTAAGATTACATGAGCATTCGTTCCGCTCATCCCAAATCCGCTGAGTCCAGCCAAACGAGGTTTTTCTCCTTTTTTCCAAGGAAAGGCTGTTATCGGTACCTTGACCGGTATTCGATCCCAATCTATCTGAGGATTGGGCTGATTGAAGTGTAGATTCGCCGGAATCTCTTGATTCTGAAGGGCTAGGACAACCTTAATCAAACCCGCTACTCCCGCTGCTGCCTCCAAGTGCCCAATATTGCTTTTGACTGCTCCTAAAATCAGAGATTGTTCCTTACTTCTTTCTTGACAATAGACTTGATCGAGTGCTTTTACCTCCAGAGGATCTCCCAGAGAAGTCCCGGTACAGTGACACTCAATGTAGTCAACCTGTAACGGGTCTAATTTCGCATTTTTCAATGCTTGACGAATTACCTTTTTCTGAGCCTGCTGATTGGGAACTGTCAGACCACTACTTGGTCCATCATGGTTAATTGCCGAACCTCTGACAAGTGCTAAAATTCGATCCCTATCTGCTATCGCATCCCTAAGACGTTTCAGTACAACGACTCCACAACCTTCTCCACGGGCATAACCATCAGCACTTGCATCAAAGGTTTTACACCGACTATCGGGTGATAGCGCTCTCCCGTTACAAAATAAATGAGTAACATTGGGATGAAGCATCAAGTTTACCCCTCCTACTAGGGCTAGATTAGACTCCCTAGAGCGCAAACTTTGGCAGGCTAAATGTAAGGTAACTAAAGAAGAGGAACAGGCCGTGTCTAGGGAGAAACTCGGTCCTTGCAACCCAAAAACGTATGCAACTCGACCTGCTGAAAAACATTGAGAACTGCCCGTTCCCAAATAAAAATCAGCTAAATTTCCAGGTAATGAATTTATCCCAATAATTGCATAATCATTAAAACACTGACCAATGTATACTCCAGTATCGGTGTTTTTCAAACTCCTGGGCGAGATGCCTGCATTTTCCAATGCTTCCCAAGTCACTTCTAAAAGCAGCCTTTGCGAGGGATCTATTTTAGCTGCTTCTATACCAGAAATTCCAAAAAATGCCGGTTCGAATTGGTCTATTGGTTGTTGGAGAAAATAACCGTGACGAACGTATATTTTGCCGGGAATATCGGTAGTGGAATTGTAGTAGCGATCAATATCCCATCGCTCTTGCGGAATCTCTCTCCTGACATCCTTTGCCTCTTTGAGAAATTTCCAGTAAGTTTCAGGACTATCAACACCACCGGGAAAACGACAGCCAATTCCAATAATGGCTATTGGCTCAGTAGCTGCTGTTTCTATTTCCTTGAGTTTAGCAGTTGCTTGTTTAACTTTTAATAGAAGACGTTGCTGATTTGAGAGTTGGGTTGTTTGGGAGCTGGGTTCCATATTTATTCCTCGTGTCCTGTTACCTATAATAGGGACTTGGCAACCAAACCCCTACCAGCTTACCTATAGAAGTAGATCAAGTTCAGTCAGGGCTTCGTCAAGCGCTTGCTCCATTTCATTTTCGGAAAGCTGACTAATTCCTGAAAGTAGATCTTCAGAATTTATCGTGACCTCTGGTGTTTCAGATTCTGCTTGGGTATCATCCGATGACGGAATTAGTTCTTCTAGATAATCGACTAATGACTGAATATTTGGATACTCAAAGGTAGAAGTTGACGATAAGGAAATACCTAAATCCGCCTGTATCCTTCGAGATAAGTCAACAGCCATCAGGGAATCCATTCCGAGGTTAAAAAATCCTTCTTCTGGGTCTGGCAAATCAGTTTTACTTCGCCTTAAAATCTTGGCAACCGTACTTACCAGGTAATCAATAATTAGTCGTTGTCGCTGTTCTTTTGTTGTTCTGTTGAGTTCTTCCAGAAACTCGCGTAGTTTTGGTCCGTGATTTGTTTGAGCCTGAAGGTCAAACTGGCTAGCTATATCAGACAGCAATGCTGGAGTTATCGACCCAAACTGAGTTAAAAACTGCGGCCAATCTACAGGAAATACAGCGATTTGTGTTTGATTACCAGCCAATACTTCTTCAAAAGCTTGTAATCCTTGCTCTGGTTGAATACTCTGAAAACCTTGGCTTTGTAGGCGACTTTGCTGTTGTGTTTCCATCCGAGCTGCCATGCCTACGTTTGCCCAGCCTCCCCAGTTAATACTCAATCCGGGTAATCCCAGGTGCCGACGATATTGGGTAATCCCATCCATAAATGCATTAGCGGCTGCATAGTTTCCTTGACCGGGGTTCCCCAATACAGACGTTATGGATGAGAAACAAACAAAAAAGTCTAATGGTATATCTTTGGTTAGTTTATGTAAATTCCAGGTTCCTTCAACTTTGGGCGCTGTAACTTTTGTGAATTGCTGCCAACTCATTTGTTGCAACAACCCATCATCTATAACTCCCGCCGCATGAATCACGCCCTTGAGTGGAGGCAATGAGGTCTGTATGTGTTGGAAAATATCAACCATGTCTTTTTCTTTGGATACATCTCCCAACAATACGGAAACGTTCGCTCCTGCTTTTTCTAACTGCTCAATGCTTTCGGTAGCGGTTTCTGATGGAGCATTACGTCCGGTCAACACTAGATTCCTAGCACCTTGCTGTACTAGAAACTTGGCAATTTCCCATCCTACACCGCCTAAACCACCAGTAATCAAATAACTGCTCTGGTTCTCAAGGACTAACTTGGTATCGGTTTCTAACTTAGCTTGAGTTAATCTTGCGACTTGACGCGCGCCTTGACGATAGCGGATTTGATTTTCTGCGCGGATTTGATTTTCTGCATCGTTCGATACATTCCCCTTTGACACCGGATGGCCAACGATTTCCTCAACCAGGACTTGTAGGGTTTCTTGCCCGCCAGCATTAGGGTCTAGATCCAGACAACGACAGTCTAACCCCGGGTACTCCATAGTTATTGCTCTACCAAGTCCCCATAAAAGAGCTTGTTGAGGTTGCATATTGGTGGTGCGATCGCCTGGTGTTTCAGCAGGATTGCACCTTAGTCAGTTTTGTCCTTAGTCAGTTTTGTCCTTAGTCCTTTGTGATCCACATTAAGTCTCCTGGTATTAACAAAAGACCAATGACCAATGACCAATTAGCGATGACTAGAGACTAATGATTCAT